>JAYTTM010000059.1:0-2728 GCA_043745055.1 Chitinophagaceae bacterium
GCCCTTAGCACAAACTCTTTGGTACCGCCACCGCCGGGTATTACACCAATACCCACTTCTACCAAACCGGTATAAGTTTCTGCAGCAGCAATCACCTTATCTGCATGTAAACAAATTTCGCAGCCACCACCCAATGCCAAACCATGCGGTGCCAATACCACGGGAATGCCAGAATATCGTACCCTCATCATTGTATTTTGAAACATGCGGATGGCCATATCAATTTCATCATAATCCTGCTCAATGGCCAGCATAAATATCATACCCACATTGGCACCCGCACTAAAATTTTGACCGTCATTGGCAATTACCAAACCCTTGTATTTTTCTTCTGCCAGCGAAATGGATTTTTGAATACCTTCCAATACTTCGCCGCCAATGCTGCCCATTTTAGTGTACCATTCTAGCCCAAGCACATCGTGGCCTAAATGATACGTACGGCAGGCGCTGTTTTTCCAGATGGTTTGATTATCGAAATTCTTCATTACAATAAACGCATCACCGCCCGGGATAGCTTTGTATGATTTGCTGCTAACGTCGTAACATAGCCGCTTACCATTTTCTACTTTGTAAAATGAAGTGGCACCGGAACCAATCATATCATCAACCCATGCAGCAACTTTAAATCCGGCAGCTTTCATCGCTGCGGTAGTTTTAGCTACGCCCAAAACATCCCAGCTTTCAAAGGCACCTATCTCCCAACCAAAACCTGCCATCATACCATCATCAACCCTGTAAATTTCATCAGAAATTTCTGGTATGCGGTTACTGATATAGCTGAATAAGTTATAATGAAACAGGCGGTAGAATTCTCCGGCTTTATCTGTACCGGCGCATAGAGCTTTTATCCTTGATTTTAGATCTTCAATTGGTTTGGCTGTTTCTAAAGTGGCAAATTTTGCTTTAGTTCTTGGGCCGTATTCCATTGTTTGAAGATTCAATGTAAGAATCTCTTTCTCCCCTTTAGGAGATGGGGGCATTTTTTTAAAGAATCCCTGTCCTGTCTTGTCTCCCAGCCAGTTGTTTGCCAGCATTTTTTCAAGCCAGGTTGGTATGGCAAACATTTCTTTTGCTTCATCATCAGGGCAATTTTCAGCTACACCTTTTGCAACTTTTACCAGGGTGTCAATACCCACAACGTCAGCTGTTCTAAATGTGGCAGATTTTGGCCTGCCAATAATTGGTCCTGTAAGCGCATCAATTTCATCAATGCTTAACTCTAATTTTTCCATCGTATTCATAATGGCCATCATGCCAAAAACGCCAATACGATTGGCAATAAATGCAGGTGTGTCTTTGCAGAGCACAGTTATTTTGCCCAACACCAAATCTCCATATTGCATTAAAAAATCAACCACAACCTGGTCTGTATCCGGTGTTGGAATTATTTCCAGCAAGCGCAAATACCTTGGCGGATTAAAAAAGTGTGTTCCGCAAAAATGCTTTTTAAAATCATCGCTTCTTCCCTCTGCCATCAGGTGTATGGGGATACCGGATGTATTGGAGGTGATTAAAGTGCCGGGTTTCCGGTATTTTTCTACTTCTGTAAAAATCGATTGCTTAATGTCTAACCTTTCTACAACCACTTCTATAATCCAATCGCAGTGGGCAATGTCTTTCATATTATCAGTAAAGTTGCCGGTGGTAATTTTCTTTACCACATCTTTTGTATAAACCGGCGAAGGATTCGATTTAATGGCAGCCGCCAATGCATCATTTACTATTTTATTTTTAAGCGCTGGTTTTAACTCGCCTTCAGAAGGCGGGGCCGGTTGGATATCCAATAACAACACCTGTAAGCCCACTCCTGCAAAATGACAGGCAATGCGGCTACCCATTACACCACTTCCCAATACGGCAATTTTTTTAATAGTTCTGTTTATCATACAATAATATTTTTAATGCTTTTTATGTCTCGGTAAAATTAGTTAGCTAAACAACTAATTGGCAATCGAAATTAAGTATTTATAAGGCAGATAAAAAATAAAATATGATTAGGTATTTTACCTGAGGAATAGTAAATGTTAATTGGAAAACGCATATGGCGATGTTGAAAACAGGCAATGATTTAAGCTAGATATTTTACAAAAGCCCTTAATAGGAAAGAAGTGAGTAGTTGTTTTTTAATGATACTCTTTTTGATTTTTTAGGATTAGGCTCTTAATTCGTAAAGCCTTAGTTAAACTCTATTTACTTTTTTGCCTTGATGCAAAAAAATAACAAAAAAAATCAAGGCTGCGAATTAAAAGGCTGAAAATTTCAACAGAATCCTAAAATCAAGGAACTCGCCGCAATTAGTAAGATACTTTGAAGTTTCTGCCCGGCTCAAACAACCTTGATTTCTTAACGGATGCTGTTGAAATTTTCTAGCACTTTTAATTCGAGGCCGCAGCAGTATTCTTTTGCGAAGTATGTGCCTAATCCTATGATTTTTTTATTAAATCCATCAACTAATTGTATGAATTGTATAACACAACTTTAAGTTGTTTATCGTTTTGCATTACACGATTAAAAATATTGCCAGGCAAACTAAGTCCGGGATTATCTGCCCAGGTGAGTATAGGAAAATGAGGGAAGTATTTTTTTAAGAAAGGATATTGAAAGTAATAACCTGAAAGTGCCGATGTTGGGTATCTTTTTAGATTGGACGAAATTGTATCAATGTAACCGATAAGTGCTGTTTCCGGGATTTGGTATGGATTAAAAAACGGCGTATAATAACTTGTAA
>JAYTTM010000060.1:0-2718 GCA_043745055.1 Chitinophagaceae bacterium
ATGGTGGCTGAAAAGTAAGGTTGCTAAGATCTGTTAATATTTTTAGGTAATCGCCATTGAATTAAAGGAACAGAAAGTATCTTATTTGTCCGTAACGAAAACTCATTTTTATCCGCCCAAAAAATTTTAATTGTTTAGAATCTACGCCTGATTAAAGCGGATACCCCGGTGAGGGGCTGTGTAAAGGCCTTGTGCCGGAGTAGCTGCGGAAAGCAGGGCTGGTGCCTGCAAGCGTATAGAACACTCAAATTATATCAACGGTAAATATCTTACCAACTGTATAAAGTAAATTTGCCTCTCAAATAAACTATAGACAGATTAAAATGTTCAAAATAAAATTATTTCTTACTGTAATATTCATTACAACACTTCTAAAAATTAATGCTCAAACAAGTGTTACAATATCTGGCAGTGTAAAAGAAACGACAAGAAAAACTGTTATCCCTTTTGCTAATATCATTCTAAAAACTCAAAAAGACACCGCTTTTGTTAGTGGAACAGCTTCGGATGAAGATGGTAGGTTTAGTTTGACAAACATTAAATCTGGAAACTACATTTTAGAAATTTCTTCTTTAGGTTTTGAAACTAAAAAACAAGCATTGTATGTTGGAAGTCTTTCTCAATTTTTAGACTTGCAAACAATTGAGTTATTAGAAAAATCCAATTCTTTAAATGAAGTAGTGGTTACTTCTAAACAAGCGGAAATAAGCGAAAAATTAGACAAAAAAACATTTTCACTTAAAGATAATATTAGCCAAAACGGTGGTTCAGTTTTACAAGCAATGCAAAATCTGCCAAGTGTAACTGTACAAGATGGAAAAATACAGCTTCGTGGCAACGACAAAGTAGTGGTATTAATTGATGGAAAACAAACAGCATTAACAGGATTTGGAAATCAAAGCGGTTTAGATAATATTCCAGCATCAGCCATCGAAAAAATTGAAATTATCAATAACCCTTCCTCAAAATTTGATGCCAACGGTAACGCTGGAATAATCAATATCATTTACAAAAAAAATAAAAAAGAAGGCTTCAACGGAAAAGTGGGTTTCACAAGTGGGATAGGTTCACTTTGGGTGCGAAAAAGCAACTTGCCAACCATTAGACCACAATATACTTTTACACCAAAAATCAACCCAAGCGTATCATTGAATTATCGAAAAAATAAAGTGAATTTGTTTTTTCAAGGAGATTATTTATATACTGAAACACTAAATAAAAACGAATTTACAGTAAGAACTTACAACAATGGAGATATTATAAATCAACAATTAAAACGAAATAGAAACACTCATTTTACCACCTTAAAAACTGGATTAGATTACAATTTTAACAATCAAAACAGTTTAACTATTTCAGGACTATTTGGAAGTGAAAAAATTATTGACCGTGGCGACCAACCATTTTTTAATTCCGATTTGACGCTACGAAAAAGACTTTGGCAATTTTTGGAAGATGAACTAAAAACCACCTGGATGGGAACTGCCAACTATCAACATAAGTTTAAGGAAGCTGGTCATTTAATGAATATTGGATTTAACTATACTTTTCACAGAGAAGATGAAAAATATTTTTATGATAATTATTTACCAATAAGAACAGGTACAGATGCGTTTAAATTGCTTTCTGATGAGCAAGTGTTTGATTTTACAATAGATTATATTAAACCGCTAAAATACGGCAGATTTGAAACTGGCATAAAACTTCGTAAAAGAGACATTCCAACAAATATGCAATTTATGCCTGGCACTAACTCAGTAATTGACAGCAGTGCAGGTGGTGCAGCAACCTACAAAGAATGGATACCTGCAGTGTACGGAAATTATATTTTTGAAAATAAAAATTGGGAAGCAGAATTAGGCTTGAGAATTGAGTATGTAAAAATCGATTACCAGGTAAATCCCAATCATCCTACTTACAAAAGTGATGGGTACGATTATTTGCAGCCATTTCCAAATGCAAGATTAGCCTATAAAATAAATGACAACAATAAGATTTCAATTTTTTATACCAGAAGAGTAGACAGACCAAACGAGGTAGATATTCGTATTTTCCCAAAGTATGATGATGCTGAAATTATTAAAGTTGGCAACCCTGCTTTAAGACCTCAATTTACCAACAGCATTGAGTTGGGTTACAAAACCAATTGGATAAAAGGAAGCTTATACAGTGCCTTGTACCATAAGTTTGCAAACGGAACAATTACAAGAATTTCAAGTACAGTAGCAGGAAGTAACTTGATTTATGCAACCTTTCAAAACGTAAATAAAAGCTACAATACTGGTATAGAAATAGTATTGGCACAAGAAATTTCAAAGCAATATTCGTTTAATCTAAACTTAAATGGTTACCGGAATCAAATTAATGCATTTACTGTACAAAATAAATATCCGGTATCACACACGTTTTCAGCAAACCAACAGCAAATCTATTCAGGGAATATTAAACTAAATAATACGTTTCATTTTCCTAAAAATATTGATGCACAACTAACTGCTATTTATTTAGCACCTGACATTATACCACAAGGAAAAATAAATACAAGGTTTTCATTAGATTTAGGCATTAAAAAATCTATTCAAAAAGGACAAGGAGAATTCTTTTTTAACGCAACTGATTTACTGAATACAATGGTAATTAAAAGAGAAATTATAGGGCGAGAATTTAGCTATACAAGTGATGATTATTATGAAACACAAGTTTTGCGTTTAGGCTATA
>JAYTTM010000061.1:0-35160 GCA_043745055.1 Chitinophagaceae bacterium
TCGCCTTGCCGGTATGCAATCTTTATTAAATCAAATCTTACCTCATTAACTTTTACGGTGTTTGTGATAACCTCAAAAACCTGGTATTCTTTAACCCAGTTCCAATAAGCTGAATACCCTGCGTACAGTAAATCATTGATGGTATTTAACCGTTCTACCCCCGATTGATCTCTGAAAATTTTAGCTTGTTTTAGAATAGCACGGCGCTTATCCATCATCAGATTTTTTGCCAGTGGCACCGAAATACCAACATAACTTGACTTGCCAAAAGTTGATTCGCTGTTTAAATCTACTCCGCTATTATTATCAAGACCAGCCTTTATTTCAATTCCATACCAGGTGGGTATTTTTAATTCAATGTTGTTGTAGTTGAAATAATTTTCTCCTCCAAAGGTTTTTTGATCATTGCTATAGTACAATGAGGGATCAAAACCACTTCTTGCCAGGGTAATGTCGGCCTGTGCTTTTTCAATATTTATATCAGCCTGTTTTATAACCGGGTGAAAGGTTTTTACAATGGCAATAAAATCTTCAGGGGATAACACCTGGCTATCCTCCAATTTATTTTGCGAGAAACAATTTGTTGTACAAAATAAAAAAGAAAGAAATGTAAAAAATTTCATGGTTGATTATTGATCATGCTTAATGCTATCTGTAATGAGTGCAGCAACTATTTAAAGTTATCGAAGCATTGATATTGCCGTTAAATTTCTTTGTCTGCATATTTGTAAGTTGCTACTGTTGCCTTATTTTTTCTTCCCCTTCTCCTCCTTTTTTTCTGCATTATAATACTCCGGAGGAAAGCCGTTTATATTCCGCCACAACTCGTACCAGATGGGTACATCTTTAAGCAACGCAAATCCTTGAGCGCCGGTTCCCATTCGCAATTGAGGAGGCCATTTTCTATCCGCAGAATCTTCTGCCACCAACACCCGGAATTTACCGTTGTCACTTACAGAACTCTCTACCATTGCCACTTTACCGCCAAAAGTGCCATAAGAAGATTGGGGCCATCCACTAAAAACAATTGCCGGAAAACCATCAAACAAAAACCTCACTTTTTGCCCGATGGATAACAAAGGTAAATCGACTGGCCGCACAAATATTTCCACAGCATATTGAATGTTATCCGGCACAATCTCTACAATCATTTCACCCTCTTTAACTATTTCACCAATACCAGCCTTTTTTGCTTTTACAATTTGTCCGCTTTGCGGTGCAGTAATAAAATACAGTTTGCTTCTGATATCATAGTTCATGTATTGGTTTTGTAATTTTGATATATCACCTTCGCCTGTTGCAATTTGAGATAAGGATTGATATTTATCACCACTCGCTTTGGAAATTTTTTCATTGTAATCCTGCATAGCGCCATTCATCTCCAATTGCAATACCCCTAGCTCCTGTCTTGCGTTTAAAAATTTAATCTCAGCACTTGTTTTTTTTGCAATGGAATTTTGGTAACCCATATTTCGCTGCTCAAGTTGGGTAAGCGAAACCAGGCCGCTATCGTACATGTTTTTTTGCCGGGCAAACTGTTTGGTGGCAATAGACAAATCATTGGCAGCTGCTATTAAATCCATGCTGTCTGCCTGTACTTTCATCCGCTGTTGCCGCAATTTATTTTCAATTTGCGAAATCTTTAAAGCACGTCCCTGCGTTAATGCATCAATCTGCAAATCTGCAGTACCGGCCTTATCTTTATAGCTCGAAACCGTCATTTCCTTAGCCGTTAATTGCTCTTTGGTTCTGCTGAGTAAATTAGGATCCAGGTAATCATCCTTAATTTCTGACAGCTGAATTATTGTATCAGCTTTTTTAACATAATCACCTTCTTTTACATGCCATTTTGCTACTTTACCGGGTATGATGGTATTGATTTCCTGTGGGCGCTGCTCTTGTCGTAAGGTAGTAATATTGCCTCTTGAGCTAATATTCTGTGTCCATGGAATAAATAAAATAATGATAAGTCCTGCAAGTATCCCTAATGTCCAATAACGAACTTTGCTTTTTTTGGTAATTCGATAAATCTTTTCAAAAGATTGTATGCTGTTACCTTGTTTAATTTGATCTTCAATTTTTGTTTCGATAAAATTCATCGTACATTTTTTATAACATCCTGGATAGCGTCCCACTTACCTGAGACAGCTACCTGGCCTTTTTTGAGATAAATAACCTTATCACATTTTGAAGCAAAGGCAATATCATTGCTGCTTACAATAATTGTTTGCCCATGCGTTTCATGTAATAAATAATTGATTATAGATTGCTTTATAGGATCATTCAATCCCTCAAAAGGCTCTTCCATTAATACCAGTCTTGGATTATGAACAAGTGATCTCAACAGCAGAATTTTCTGAATGGCATTCCTTGATAATTTTTTTCCTACAGGATCAAGCTGGGTATTTAACCCGTCTTTCAGCTCGGACATAAATGTTTTTAACCCGGTTTTTTCTGCTAATAATAAAATATCTTTTGGCGTGATATCATCGCTGCCCATATTGATGTTTTCCAACAGGCTACCCTGAAAAATATCCTGCATGCTTAACAGAATACCCGTTTGCCTGCGCAAAGAATCAAGTTGGTAATTGGTAATGGGTAAACTATCTATCAGAATGGTTCCTTCAAAATCGTTGTAGGCGCCACTCATTAGCCTTAATAAAGAAGATTTTCCGGAACCTGTTGCTCCCATTATACAAACTTTTTCATTGCCGTGTACCTGCAATTTTATATTTTCCAATATACTTTTACCATCGATAGCATAACTAAAATTTACTGCATTCATTTCAATTGAAAGTCCATTATCGCCGTCCGGAAGTTGAATGCTGCCATCCTTCTCCAATGGCTTGTCTGTAAGCTTACCTAATTTTTCTACAGAAGTAAGTACGTCATAAACTGTATCAAGATTACTGATTAATTTTTCGATTGAACCTATCACCATCAATATCACAATTTCAGCTGCAATAAATTGCCCAATGTTTAATTGCTGGTTTATCAGCAATATGCTGCCTACAATTAGCATAGCCGCTGTAATGGCAACTTTAAACCCAACCAGGCTCCAGTATTGAAATAACAATACCTTAAAATGGGTAGTGCGATGGGTAAGGTAACCACTAACGAGTTTATCTGTTTTGCTGATGTTTAAAGAAGTTGATCTGGAAAACTTGAAAGATTTTATAACCCTTGCCATCTCCTCGAGCCAGCCTGCAACAGCATATTTATAATCACTTTCCCGTAAACTTGATTCCATGCCTTTTGCACTTGTAAGCCGTAAAATAAGGGATATAACCAATAGCAATATCAAACCAAAAAATATAAAAACGGGATGGTAAAATGAAAGAAGAATCAGCCCAAAAAGTATTTGAATGGTTGCTGCCGGAATATCCAGCAGGAGTTTAGAAATTCCTTTTTGCAATGTAACCGTATCAAAAAAACGATTCACCAATTCTGGTAAATAATAGCTGTCAACCGACTGTAGATTTAATTTGGGAATGCGTTCAGCAAATTCAAAAGAGTAGCGGACAAATATTTTTTGCTGCACTTTTTCTATTAACCGCATTTGGTTTACCTGTAGCAGTCCGTTTAAAAAAACGCCCAGCACTACCAGTACAATTAGTACAACCAGGGATGTGGATATTGTTCCACCCAAAACAAAACTGATAATAGACTGAATTCCGAGAGGAACTGAAAGTTGTATTAAACCGCTTAAGATAGCATAAAAATATACAGAAGTTATTTCGTTCTTCTCTAACTTGATTACCTGAAGAATTCGCCGAACAGGATTTGCGAAAATATTTTGTGTAGCAGTAGCTGCCATATTATTTAGTTGGTTTAAAAAACTTTCAAAGAGAGTTACATTTTGCAACACTAACTGTTACACTTATACATACCATTGAGCCCTTCAGGAAATCGGTTGCGAAAATAGGGTGAAAAGTTTAAAACTTTATCACCTATGTTTTATTGTGATTTTTTTAAGAAGTGTTTTACAAAGTAATGACAAAAAATAACGTATGGCATATAGAAAAAAACAGGCGCAAAAGTTACTCGTTGCGCCATTGCATTGTTATTTCTTAGCATGAAAAATTACCCAAACAAATCTCCCTGCGAATTATCGGTAACCTGCCTTTTCTGCCACTCCATTTGAACGCTTTTGGTATATTCTGTAAGTTTTGCTCCTACAGCCTTCCAGCCCATTACCTCTACTAATTTTTCTACTTTAAATTTGGCACTTCTTACCAATTGCCCTTTGCCTGTTTGTACTACTAAAATGGGTTCAATTTCTGTAGTTACCATTTCAAGCCGATTGTCTTTGCCTTCTTTGATAAAGAAATATTTACTATGCAACGTGGTAGTTTCAATTTTAAACCGCTTGATATTATACTGCAATTTATCATTGTCCAAATAAACTGCTGTAATAATTTTTTCAGGATGATACTTTTCAATCAACAATACTTTTTCTATATCAAAACGCTGTGTCAGTTCCTGGTCGGTAATCTCATAATTGCCATCATTGTATATTACCAGCAGCCTGTCTTCGGCGTCAAACTTACCAAGGTATTGTCCTTTTTCTTCGGTATTTAAACGGCCAAATTTATCATCAAACCAAAGCTTTTTTGCATCGAGGGTTGATTTACCAGCCTCCTTAAACTTTACAGATTTAATGGGGTACTTGGTAACTGTATTACCAATACTGCTTCTGCCTTTTATCTCCAATTCTTCAAAATAAAAATCGAATTCTTTTTTCTTGGCACTACAATTAGAACTTAATACAATCTTTACCACTTCGGCTTCTCCATTTGCATTAGCACTAAAATAATGTACCCTACTTTTTTCTTCACTTTTGGTAAGATTGTATTCTTTATCACGGGTAATACCCGTTACATTAAAACGTTTAGCAAAGCTCACTCCTGACTTACCATCTACATAAATCATATTGTAGGTAGTGCGTTCATCACTTTTTTGAAATACAGCAATGTGAATAATGTCTTTACCAATAAAGGCTTTATCACATACTTTCACCACTTTCATTATACCTGCTTTAGTAAATGCAATGATGTCATCAAAGTCAGAAACTTCGGCTATCAATTCATCTTTCTTTAAACCGGTTCCAACAAACCCATCTGCGTAATTTACATAAAGCTTTGTATTGGCAATAGCTACCGTTTTGGCTTGTATTGTATCAAATTGTTTAATTTCTGTTTTGCGTTCCCTGCCTTTACCGAATTTCTTCAAAAGGTTTTCATAGTAGGTAATGGCATATTCTGTCAGGTGATCGAGATCGTATTTAACCTGTGCTATATCTGCTTCCAGTGCCTTAATCTGTTCATTTAATTCATCAATATCCAGTTTGTAAATGCGGCGTACTGGCTTCTCTGTAAGCTTCACAATATCTTCCCGGGTAATGTCTCTGCGCAATAATATTTTGAATGGCGCAAACGCTTTATCAATTGCTTCCAGTACTTTTTCCCAGCTGGCATGCTTTTGCTCCAGCTCTTTATAAATTTTTTCTTCAAAGAATATTTTTTCCAAAGAAGTGTAATGCCATTTCTCCTGCAGCTCACCCAGTTTAATTTCCAGCTCTCTCTTTAGCAGGTCTTTTGTATTATCGGCGGCTGTTTTTAACAATTCAGTGGCTCCCAAAAAACGGGGTTTATTACCTGCAATTACGCAGGCATTGGGAGAAATACTTACCTCACAATCCGTGAAAGCATACAAGGCATCAATAGTAATATCAGGTGATATACCTGCTGCCAGTTCAATGATTATTTCTACTGCAGCTGCAGTATGATCCAATACTTTTTTTACTTTAATTTTTCCCTGGTCGTTGGCCTTAACAATGCTCTCCATCAACTGTGTGGTAGTAACGCCATAGGGCACGCTTTTTATCACCAGTGTTTTTTTATCCTGTTCTTCAATGATTGCCCTTACCCTTACTTTTCCGCCTCGTTTGCCATCATTGTAATTGGCTGCATCCATGGTGCCACCGGTTTGAAAATCGGGATACAGTTCAAATTTTCTGCCTTTTAGATATTTGATGGAAGCATCAATTAGTTCACAAAAATTATGGGGTAAAATTTTAGTTGCCAAACCAACTGCAATACCTTCTGCACCTTGTGCCAACAGCAACGGAAACTTCATGGGCAACGTAACCGGTTCATTTTTGCGGCCATCGTAGCTTACACTCCAGTTGGTGGTTTTTGCATTAAACGCAACTTCCAGGGCAAACTTGCTAAGCCTTGCTTCAATATACCTGGAGGCTGCCGCATCATCGCCGGTGCGTACATCACCCCAGTTACCCTGCGTTTCTATCAACAAATCTTTTTGGCCAAGGTTAACAATTGCATCACCAATACTCATGTCTCCATGCGGATGGTATTGCATGGTTTGCCCGATGATATTGGCAACCTTATTAAAACGGCCATCATCCATCTCCTTCATGGCGTGCAGAATGCGGCGCTGTACTGGTTTTAAGCCATCTTCAATAGCAGGTACTGCCCGTTCTAAAATTACATAACTGGCATAGTCTAAAAACCAGATTTTGTATTGTCCGCCAATCCCGGCATCTGTGTGGATATACTCTTCTTTGTTTGCTTTTGCCATAGTTTAAAATTTCTCATCAGTTGTAGGAAGGTTTCCCGCAAATAAGCAAAGAAAGCAAAGGTCTTTAAGCATTGCCCTTTTTACTTATTTGAATAGTTTTAAAAGAGTTTCACTAAAAGAAGCAAAAAAATCGAAAAAACTTTGCTTCTTTGCCCCTTTGCCTCTTTGCGTGAAACATTGCTCATTAAATCTCATATAATTCCAGCGGCTGCCCGTTGGGATCGTAAAAAAAACAAAATTGTTTGTTGGTTATTTCATCTGTTCTGATACTTTGAACTTCTACTCCATGGGCCATTAATTCACTTACTGCTACTGCCACATTATCAACTGCAAAAGCAAGGTGTCGCAAACCTTTCGATTCAGGGAAAGAAGCCCTTTCACGATTATTGGGAAATGAAAACAGTTCAATGGAATAAAGGCCATTAATGGCAAGATCAAGTTTATAAGAATTCCTTTCTTTTCGGAAGGTTTCCTTAATTATGGTAAAGCCCAGCACTTCTATATAAAACCGCTTGCTTCTTTCATAATCCCCGGCAATAATGGCGATGTGGTGTATGCCTTTAATGTTCATAGTTATTGATTTATAGCTGTTTCAATTATTTTTATCCTATTGTTTTTTTTAGATGATTTTATTTGTGTTGAAATCCTTTTACAATTTAAGCAACAGTAGGAATTTTCAATTCAAATTCTTTCATATTCCCCACCTTTCCCTGCACATCAAACTTTCCCTGAGACAGCATTGTTTTCAGTCGCCAAAGCAGGTAAGCATCTCCTGTGGTTTCTTTTGATTTACTCAAGCATTGCTGAATAATTCTGGAAGCTTTCTGCCAATCTGTAGTTATGTACTTTTTCAATTCAGTATCATAATACTCATATTCTGCCTGCATTAGTTTTTTACCCCCTTCCAGCAAACGTACGCCTTTGCTTTCGTTGCAAAGTTTTGTCCATTCGTCCGGATCAACTTCAAACTCACTAAGTGTAATGGGACGGGCTAATTTCTTTGCCTTTAAAAATTCTTTTGGCTGAATTTGATGGAGCCAATTAGGATAAAAAATATTTCCCTTTTCGTTGATAAAAGGCAGGTTGTTGAGGTAAAGTATTTGCACCCTTCCCTGAAATTCTTTCATGTAATTTAACAACCAGTAATAACCGCAAACATCGTGTTTATTTTGTGCAGCCCAAATCCATATTTCGGCTGTTTCATCACGCCTTAATGTGCCTGCTAAGGTGGCTGCTGTTTTGTAATCATCAATTTCATCCGTATCTGCTTTACCATCATAGTCGCCTCCGGCAAGCACTTGTTTCCACCATTCCCTGCGGCTTTGTATGCCTTTGCCTATGTAAATATTATCTAATGGCCCAACGGCATAATCATCTCTGATTAATACAACTTCGCCAGCAAGTGTTTCATCCAATTCAATGGCTTGCTGCAGTACTTTTACATCCGCTTCGTTAAAAACTATATGAATCATTTTTTTATTTTTTTTCTTTAACGCAAAAACAGCAGCGTATTTTAAGACGCAAAGCTTGCTTTATTAAAAACCGTTTGCCGCTGATCGGCTTTGAGTGTCAGCCTCTGCTATTAAATAATATACGCAAGTGGTTAAATAATTTCTTACAACCGGTATCGCACTTACCAAACCTAGCTGCTGCAATGGCTTCCAGCCAAACTTGTAGGTATAAATCGGGTTGATAAAATAGTGCATTTTATTCACCACTTTGTAACCTGTGGTTGCTACAATTTTTTCAAATCTTTCTATACTAATACCTGTTTCTTTAATCTCTGCAAAAGATGCTACATCCTGTTTAAAAAATTTCAACAGGCTTTTGTAAGCAGCCATCGGTAACAAATGAAAGTAAGGAAGTTTGCTTAGCAACTTATTTGTCATCACCTGCTGGTGTCCGCCAAAAGGCATTTGCCAGGGTGGAAAACCAAAGAAGATTACACCCGACGGATTCAACAATCCTTTCATCCACCCAATCAGTTTTTCCTGGTTGTGTATATGTTCAATTACATCCTTTAAAATGATGATATCGAACCTGCCCCTTAACTCCAACTCTACATCTACGTTGTAAATATCTTTTGATACAAAACTAATTTTCCCTTGCGCCAGTTCATCGTTCATAAACTCACGAGCAAGTACCAATCTAGGTTCATCCAGTTCTACGCCTACTGTTATACAACCCTTTTCAGTAAAGGCTTTCAGCACACCAGCTTCGGCACAACCAATTTCCAGCACCCGCATGCCTGGCATGATAGTCATATACTTTTCTACAAATGGCACAATGTAACTACGGGCATTTTGTGCCTGCATTTCAAAATATCTTTTTTTATCTGTGTGAAAATCGAACATTGCTATAATTGATAATTGGATAGTTGATAGTTAATAGTTAATAGTTAATAATTGGATAATTGATAGTTGATAATTGGATAATTGATATTTGATAATTGGATAATTGATAATTTTCACTCAGCAAACACTTCAATTATTCTTAAACCTGCCTTAACCCCCCTTTAGGGGATGGGGGCAAACACTTCAATTATTCTTAAACCTGCCCTAACCCCCCTTTATGGTATGGGGGCTGCAAACTCCTCCACCATATCCAACTCTACTTTTAAATTATCAATAATAAAATCTTGCCTGCTAGGTGTGTTTTTGCCCATGTAATATTCCAGCAATTGTTGAATATGGGTATCAGGCAACATCATTACCGGCTGCAATTTCATATCCCTGTTTATAAACTGGGCAAACTCATTCGGACTAATTTCTCCCAGCCCTTTAAACCGGGTTATCTCTGGTTTGCTACCCAGTTTTTTTATGGCTGTCTGTTTTTCTTTTTCATCGTAGCAATAAAAAGTTTCCTGCTTGTTGCGCACACGAAACAACGGCGTTTCTAAAATATATACATGGCCATTCTTCACCAGATCGGGAAAAAACTGTAAAAAGAAAGTCATTAGCAATAAACGAATGTGCAAACCATCCACATCGGCATCGGTAGCAAATACTATGTTGTTATAGCGCAGCCCTTCGTATCCTTCCTCAATATTCAAAGCATGTTGCAACAGGTTAAACTCTTCGTTCTCGTACACTATTTTTTTGGTAAGACCATAACAATTGAGCGGCTTACCCCGTAAGCTAAAAACCGCCTGCGTTTCTACCATACGAGCCTTTGTAATACTACCACTTGCACTATCCCCTTCCGTGATAAAAATGGTACTCTCCTTTTGCTTTTCTACTATACTATCTTTGTCTTTGCCGGTAGCTTCATCGTTGAGGTGATATTTGCAATCCCTCAGTTTTTTATTATGAAGGTTGGCTTTTTTGGCTCGTTCGTTGGCCAATTTGCGAATGCCGCTTAGCTCCTTCCGCTCCCGTTCGTTTTGCTCAATTCGTTTCTTCAGCGCTTCTGCGGTAGCAGGGTTTCTATGTAAAAAATTATTTAATTCCTTTCCTAAAAAATCACCAATAAAATTCTTTATACTCGGGCCGCCTTCGCTCACTGTTTGTGATCCTAGTTTTGTTTTAGTCTGGCTTTCAAAAACAGGTTCCTGAACCCTTACACTAATTGCGGCACAGATGCTTCCCCTTATATCCGACGCCTCATAGTCTTTCTTAAAAAACTCCCTGATTGTTTTAATATAACCTTCCCGAAAAGCCGCCAGATGCGTACCGCCCTGCGTAGTAAACTGACCATTTACAAAGCTGTAGTATTCTTCCCCATAGGCACTTTCATGCGTTATAGCCACTTCAATATCCTCGCCTTTTAGGTGAATAATGGGGTAACGAATTTCATCCGCATTGGTTTTTCGCTGCAACAAATCCAGCAACCCGTTTTTGCTTATAAAACGTTTGTTGTTAAGGTTCATTACCAGCCCTGCGTTGAGGTAGCAGTAATTCCAAAACTGGTTATCCAGGTATTCCTGTACAAAATGAAAATTCTTAAAAATTGTATCATCCGGCACAAATTCAACCAATGTTCCATTCTCCTGTGTGGTAGCTATTTCCTTGTGTTCTTTTATAAGATTACCCTGCTTAAATTCAGCAGCTTTTTCCCTGCCATCTCTAAAAGAAGTTACTTTAAAATAATTGCTCAACGCATTTACAGCCTTGGTACCAACTCCATTGAGGCCCACACTTTTTTGAAATGCTTTACTGTCGTATTTGGCACCGGTATTAATTTTGCTCACCACATCTACCACTTTACCAAGCGGAATACCCCGGCCATAATCCCTCACCGTAATTTCATTGCCGGCAATATTTACATCCACATGGCGGCCATAGCCCATCGTGTGTTCATCAATACAATTGTCAATCGTTTCCTTCAGTAGTACATAAATACCATCATCGGCACTGCTGCCATCGCCCAGCTTACCAATGTACATACCCGGCCGCAGGCGTATGTGTTCTTTCCAGTCAAGGCTCCTGATGGAGTCGTCTTCGTATCTGCTTGTATCTTTTTCTGCCATTTACCCTAATCCCCCTAAGGGATATTTATTTGTTATTAATTATGTAACCAGCTGTATTTCTTTATTCAACATCGTTGTGTCACTCCCTTGTACGTTTAGCAATTTTATTGAGCTTTTATCCACTAATAGGTTATAGCAAGGCAACAACGCCGCCGTAAGCTACTAATTTTATTAGTAATTATGCAATGTGGCAAATATAGTTAAAGGACAATAGAGAAAAAGGGATGGTTATTCACATGAGGTGCATATAATTTTGGAGCTAATTTTACAATGTTGGTTCTGGAAGAATGTCATTAAAATATAAAGCAGAAAGTTGCTGCATAATGTAGCCAGTTTTCTTTGGGGAGTATTTCGGCATATATAAAACTTTTGTAGTTATCTTGTAATCCATGAAGCATTTTATACTCTATTTAATTTTCATCCTGTTAAATACTCCTCACTTCAGCAAGGCTCAAAAATTTACATTTAAGGAGACTAAAACCATTTCAGTAAAGAAAGATTTTAAAAAAGTTTTGATTCTTAGTTTTGGCTCAATTGAAACCAGGCTGTTTTTAGAAAATCTTTCTGCAAAAATAATAGATAGATTAAAAATAGAAAACATTGAGGCAGAATACCAATACCTTGGCAACAAAACGGAACAAACCGACGGAGAGATCAAAAACAGGATGCACAATCTATTCGATGCTTTTATGGTATTTTCTCCTTTAGATACTTCCTTGTTTTCACTTAAATACAAAACCAATAATATGGGTGTACCTGTTTCAGGTTTTGGAACAGTAGGTGTTACAACTGCCTCCAGGTCTATTTCATATACCCAGAATTTTGACATTAAATTATACGAACCCGGAAATGCGTAGAAACTACCTGGGAGGCAGCACTTAAAATTGATTGCGATTTTAGTAAGCAACAAATTTATTCAACTATAGTAAAAACCATTTTTGTTAGTTTTAGAGATAACAAAATCATCAACTAATTTAAAGCAACCTTTATTAATTTAAAACATTAAACTAATTAGTCTAAAAATGAAAAATAATTTAATTCCTCTATTTTTTTTAGGCACATTCTTTCTTGCCTGCCAATCAAAACAGGCGTTTTTTAACCCAAAATTTACACTATCCGCAGCCGAAAAAATAAAATTCAATTCATTTGTCGACTGTAATATGGCCGAGGCGTGGGTAGGCGATACCTTTAGGATTTTTCCTGGCAAATACGGCGAAGACCCTGTATGGGGGTATTCCTTAAACCTAAAATATGCTGATGGCAAAAATGCCCATGAAGTATTTAGAAATTCGGCAAAGGATTTTTTTGATCCTATAATGCCCAAAAACGTTGCACCAAACCAGGATGGGCTTCATGGTGCAGTTTGGTTTGAAACTGTGTACCAGGATATAAAAGACACAACTGGCAAAACCCTTTATGGTATTTATCACAACGAAAACTACCCCGAAACTTTTCCTTACGACGAAAATACAGGTAAAGGCTATAAAAATAAAAATTGGCCACAGGGCCTTACTGGTCCGCAAAGCCCGGCTGCTGTTTGTAGAATAGGCATCATGAAATCAATTAATGGAGGCAAAATCTGGGACAACAAAGGAATTTTCATTGAAGATCTTGACCCAAGAATGATCCTGAAACCCCATAATACATCCAACACTTTTGGCGGCGGAGTGGGAGATCCTTCTGCCGTTGCAAGTGGCGAATATCTGTATTTATTTTATGGCGAATATGGTTATCCGGGTATTTACAGCGAAAAGAATTATAGTGGAGATGTAGAGTGGAAAGGGCAATGCATAAGTGTAGCCCGTATAGCGCTCAGCGATTTAGATAACCCTGTTGGCAAGGCCAAAAGATGGGATGGCAAAGGCTTTAACGCCCCCTATAATAGTTTTGGAAAACCTGTTGCATCCTTACAAATACCAAGAGAAAAGGGGGGTGGACCAGCCTCATCCCCTAAAGGCGGTTTTCATTGGGGGCCATCAGTTAGCTGGAACTCTTACCTCAATTGCTGGGTTATGATGATGGGGAAAGTGGTGGGCAAATCATGGATTGGTAGCCAGGTATATATCTCCTTTAATAAAAACATCGACTTAACCGAAGGAGCCAATAGCCAGGACTGGACAAAGCCACAGCTTTTTTTTGAAAAACCAGGCTATACATTATGGTACCCTTCTTTACAACCGATTGATAGCGAAGAAGACATTAAAGAAAAACGAACCTGCTTGAAATTAGGAAAAAAGGCACGCTTTTTTGTGAAAAGAATTAAACCCGGCGACGATGAATATGCATCAGAGCATATTGTTGAATTCGAAAAATAGGGATGTTATAGTTGCATTGCTTTATCCCTTTACTTAGCATATCATCATTGGAAATTTATAGCTTGATGGTGGCTGAAAGTCATCGCAGGAAAAGAATATCCCAGTTATTTTTTTAAATGCACCTTTCTTAATAAAAATTGTGCAATAGCCCGCCCTTGTTTGATACCGCTTTCATTCGCTTCCCGGTAATGTATACCACCGTACAGTCTTGATAAAGCAGCCTCATCTGCAGCTTCATAAAATGAAGTATAAAACCTGGGTGTAAAACCAAGATGTACATTAGTTCTATCCGTAAAAGACAAGTTACCTAACATAGAAGTGAGTACTTCGCTGGAAGCACCTGATGACACAGAATGGCCTGAAGGATATTCTGGAAAAGCAGGAGTTGGTACAAATGATGTCCAGTTAGTATTACCCGCAATAAATTCCTGAATATAAGTTTTAGGCCTTAAAAAATTGTACTTATATTTTGAATACCAGCAGGAAATAAATGCATCAGCTTCAGCTATCCCAACCATCGCATACATAGGCGCAGCCGTAGCAAGATTAAGGCGCAGATTTACAGTTAAATCATTTTCAATACCAACCCAATGGCCGGATGGTGTGGCAGTTACAGTTGGCCCATCAGCCCACCATTTTGCTATATCTTTTTGGCCTTGGCTAAGGTTTTGATTAATGGTTAATACTTCCATGGCCTGATTGTAAAAAGCCGATCCAGGAACGGTGCTAAATGGCACGAGCTCTGGTACTTCGCACATATCTGAACTTGTCATGGAAAAACAACGCAACTGCCCCCAAAAGGGTTCTGCAGGGTTTAGGTTTACGGCGTCGGTGGGTCCCCAAAACTGCGGATTTCCATCCCTCGAAGGAACAACATAAGTCATTGACCTTGTTTCTTTAAAATTATCTGTAGAAGCCCATTTTAAAATAGCACTTGCGATTTGTTTACCATATTCAATAGAATTATCAATAGTTACCTGCTCGTTGTTGGTTTTTCTGTTGGTGATATTAACTGTATGTATAGAATCTAGGCGGGTTATATTTGAAGGTTTCAATACGCCAAAAATTTCTTTCGAAACATTATAGAGTGCTTCATTTGCTACAGCAGGATAATCAACTGCCCCAATAATTGAAGGCATCTTATTTAATCCATTTAATTGCGTACCAAGCGACTGGTTTTCCGGCATTCCTTTTACTACACTTTCGTATAATGTTACACCTGTGTAACCATAAATACGGGAGGCTTGTGGCGGATTCTTGCTTTCAGACCTTACAAGTTCACGAATCATCACCATCCAGTCCTTCGCAATCGAAGCATCAAATTTTGCCGTTTCAACCGAGGTTAATACCGTTGGTATTGGAGCTAAATTATCATCTTTTTTACAACCAAATAATAAACCGGTAAGTAGAATAATTCCAATTATTTGTTTTGTACAGTTCTTTTGCATGAAAGATTTTTTATTTAACGACTTTTAAATAACAATATTATTCAATTTATAACAATATTCATACTAAACTTGCTTTTGTGCAAATATTTAACCTACATATTAAAAAATGATGAAGCCTCAATATTACTATAGCTCTAATTTGTACTGTAATATCTAACACTATTTCATTCGAAAACTCATTTTTCATTTTTATTTCTCATTCATATAAAATTTTTAACTCAGCTTATTTTATTCAAATTAATTTAAGCACCGCATACATGGCTACTAAAAACTGTGAATCTATTTAACCTTACAAATGTTTATTATCTTTCATAAAATAAAGCTTATGAACCGCAAAATATTTTTTACCGCTGCAATAATAATTTTATTAATGGCCCTTGGTTTTAGGTATGCATCCAAAAAAAATAACCGCCAGCCACAACTTGTTTCAAGAGAAAGTATTTTTAGAAATAAGATTACAATTCAATGCTCACCAGACTGGAATCAGCTGGATGCTGATAGTCTTGCTAATGGCATAGGCGTATTACCTGGCTGGGGAAATTACCAATGGAAGATTTCTACCAAAAACGATAGTGCCCAATTATATTTTAACCAGGGCATCAATATGTATTTTGCGTTTCACATTATTGAAGCGATGGCATCCTTTAAAAAAGCCCAACAGTTTGATAACAACAATGCTATGATTTACTGGGGACAGGCGTTGGCTTATGGCCCCAACATTAATGACTATGCTTATTCAGCCACACCGAATGCGTTTGCTGCTGCACAAAAAGCACACTCTTTAAATGCAACCTGCACAGCTAAAGAAAAAGAATTGATTGAAGCAATGGTAGTAAGATACTCAGCCGACAGCAGCATCAGCAGGGCTTCCCTCAATCAGCAATATGCCGATGCCATGAAAAAATCATACGGACGGTTTATGAATGATGCAGATATCTCTACTTTGTATGCTGATGCACTTATGCTGCAACATCCCTGGAATTACTGGAAACACAATGGGGATGCTGAACCATGGACAGCAGCAATTTTATCGGTACTGGAAGGTATTTTAATTAAACACCCGGAGCATCCCGGCGCTAATCATTATTATATTCATTCTGTAGAGGCTTCGGGCAATCCCCAGCGGGCATTGCCCAGTGCCGACAGATTGGGCAGACTGATGCCTGGCGTGGCGCACATGGTACACATGCCTTCGCATATTTATATACGCAGCGGCAATTATAAGCAGGGCAGCCTGGTAAATGAAATGTCGGTTAAGGGATACAAAAATTATTTAACCTTATACCCCGATGTACAAAATAATGCGCCGCTTTACCTCATCCACAACCTGCACATGCAGAGCGCCTGTGCCATGATGAGAGCCAATTACAACTACAGTAATATTAGTGCAATAGAATGCAGCAAAAGTTTCGACACCAGTTTTCTATCTATGCCGCCACCGTTGGGTACTTACATGCAATACCTGCACGCAACCCCTGCCTTCAACAATGTGCGGTTTGGAAAATGGGATGCAATATTGAATACAGTACCTCCTCAGGAATATCATCTTTATGCCAGGTTACTTTGGCATTGGGCAAGAGGAATGGCATTTGCAGGAAAAAATAAAATCACTGAAGCTACAGCAGAATTAAATATAATTTTTGAGGAAATAAAGGCACCCGATATGTTGGTGGTGATGGAACCTTTTAATGCGCCGGCAGATGCCGCAAAAGTGGCAGCAAAAATGCTGGCGGGTGTAATTGCTTTGAAAGAAAACAATTTTACAAAAGCTATTCAGTTGTTGAATGAAGCCGTTGCAAATGAAGATGCGCTCATTTACAATGAACCAAAAGACTGGCTGATTTCTGCAAGAGAATATTTGGGTGATGCTCTATTAAAATCGGGTAATGCGGCAAAAGCTGCAGCCATTTTTAAAGAAGACCTGAAAGAAAATCCCCATAACCATTGGGCATTGTATGGACTTTACCAGGCCTTGAAGCAACAGAAAAAAACTGCTGAAGCATTAAACATAAAAAAACAATTTGATAAGGCTTTTGCTGATGCTGATATACAGATGGGGCATGTTGTATTTTAAACAATTAACTTTAGGGCACAACTATTTTTAATAAAAAACAGCGTAGCATATTTCACCAATAACAGAGAATAAACTTTACATAACTTCATTATAAATGCCCGGAGATAATAATGTTGGTGGCTGTTTTAAAAGTAGCCTTAAACCCCGGCGAAACAAAAATTTACACTGGTAAGGTAAAATAAAAAGTGCTTCCCTTATCAGGCTCACTTTCTGCCCACAACGTACCATTGTGCCTTTCAATAATATTGTTAGATATGTACAACCCAATACCCAATCCCTGAAAACTTATTGCATGTTCCTGTGCCCGGTAATACCTGTCAAAAATTTTGTCTAAATGCTTTATTGACATACCAATACCAAAATCCTGAACCGATACCTGAATTTTATTATCCTGTTCTTCTATTTTAACTAACACCCTATCAGCTTTGGGAGAATATTTTACAGCATTGTTTAATAAATTAATCAACACCTGTTGCAGTCTGCCTTTATCGCCGGTTATTTGTTTTAAACTGCTACCTGTTTTTTGTATGATATGATTTTTAGCAATAACCTGAATGTCTTGAATGGCTTCATCCAACATTTCATTAAAATCAAACGTGGATATATTATAATTCAGTTTGCCATTTTGTATTTTACTGGCATCTAATAATTCTGTAACTAAACGGTGTAGCCTTTCTACTGACTGATTAGCTTTGTTGGCGTATAAAAAGGCCGTTTGGTTTTCTTCGCTTAACAGCAGGATCAACAATTCAAGATAGCCTTTAGCTGTAGTAAGTGGTGTTTTCATTTCATGGCTGGCAATGCTTATAAATTCATCTTTTTGTTGTTCTTTTGTTTTCTGTTCATGTATATCTGTGTTGCTTCCAATCCATCCGGTAATTTTGCCATTAATATCTTTTTGTGCAATTCCATGACCCAGATGCCATCGATAAGTTCCATCATGACGGCGAAGGCGCTTTTCCATTTTAAAATCTTCGCCTGTTTTAATCGAATGTTGCCATAGCTGCAAATCCTTTTTAAGCTCGTCAGGAAAAATAATTTCCAGCATGCCATCGCTTTTTAATTCTTCAAAAGATAATCCTGTATAGCTAAGAAAATATTGGTTGAAGAAATTTTTCTTTCCATCGGGATCTGCTGTCCATACCATGATAGGAATAGTTTCGGAAAGCGTTCTGAATTTGGCTACGCTTTCCTTAATTTTTTCTTCCGCTTCTTTTTTTGCAGTAATATCCTGTGCGGCTAAAATACTGTAGAGTGGTTTTGCAGGTTGTACGGTACGGTCGAAAAAAAACTGTTTGTTTATTTTTAACCATCGCACTTCGCCTCCCGGGAGTACGATTTGGTGTTCTACTTCCATCAATCCAGAGCCCTCTGGTTTTATTACCTGTTCAATGTGTTTTTCCACATCTTGTTTCCAATCAGGATGAAAAGTATCATGCAACTGCTTTCGTGTTACAGTTAAATTATCTGCCGGCAACCCATACATTAATGCGGCCTCTGGTGAAAGGCTTACCAGCCCGGTGTGGTAATTAATTTCCGCCAATGCTACATTGGCTACATTGAGCCCTCCCTGTAAGCGTTCTTTACTTTTACGCAAAGCTTCTTCAGCTTGTTTCTCTTCAGTTATATCAACACTAATACCGGTGAGTGTTTCGGCTTCGCCCTTTTCGTTGTAATAATATTTTCCTACAGAACGTATCGAGCGGATAACATTATCATCAGCTTTATTTATTCTATATTCTACTTCATAAACGCCATTATTAGCCTTTGATTCTTCTATTTTTTGGAAAGCCATTTCTTTATCCTCCGGCACAATCACTTTATGCCAGTCTTCATAAGTTAGGTCTACACAATTTTCATCATATCCCCACATTACTTTATGGATGTTAGACCACTCCAATTTTGATGATACAATGTCGAGAGACCAAATGCCAATGTTGGCAGAATCAGTTGCCATTTTTAAATGACTTGCCGATTTTTTTTGTTCTTCCTCGCTTTCTTCAATTTGTTTTTTTGCCAACACCTGTTCGGTTACTTCGGTGGCAAGTATAGTAATGCCTGCTATGCTATTGTCAACTTCAGTATAGGGCTGATATACAAAATTGTAATATACGGGTTCTTCTTTTCCGTTGCGGATCAGCGTAACTTTTGTTTCGTATCCATAAAAAGGTACACCTGTGGTGTATACCTGTTGAAGCAATTGTGGAAATCCCTGGTCTTTTATTTCAGGCATCACTTCAAGCAACGGCTTGCCAATTATATTTTGTCCTTTTCCCCAGGTAGCTAACAGCGAATCATTGGCAAAGGTTACTACCATATCCGTTCCTTTTAAAATCCCAATTGCCATAATAGATTGCGAAAGTATATTGCTGAAAAGCTTTTCGCTTGCTTCAATTTGTTTGCGGGCAACTACCAATTCTGTAACATCATATCCAAAAATTAAAATACCTTCTATATAACCTTCATCATTTTTAATGGCCTGACAATGTAAATCAATATAAATCTGTTTCAGTTTTCCTTTTTCCTGCTCAATAAATGCAGGCATTTCTTTACCGCTAAAAGGCTTGCCTGTTCGGTGAATTTCATCTACTAATACATCAAATCCCTGACCCTTAAGTTCGGGCAATACTTCCATCATTTTTTTACCCAATATATCCCTGTTACCAATAAGTTGGTGATACATGGTATTTGCAAATTCGAAAACATGATCTTTCCCTTTTAAAATGACAAAGAATGCCGGAGCCTCAATGAAATAATTTTGCAGCAACTGGTGTTCCTTCTGTAAAAGGGCTGTTCTTGCTTCTATTTGTTTGCGGGCATTTACAGCTTCTGTTACCTCCGTTCCTATTGATATGATGCCGTAAATTTTATTATCCAAATTACGCAATGGTTGATACACCGAATTGAAATACGCCGTGTCTGGTTTTTCCGGACGTTTAAGTTGAACCATGTATTCGTTGGCAATAAAAGGTTCACCCGTAGTATAGATATTGCTGAATATTGCTTTTAACCCATCTTCCGTTTCAGGCGACACTTCAAACAGCGGTTTGTTGATTACCTGTTCGTAGGATTTTCCCCAAATTTCGAGCGCTTTTTTATTAATTGTTGCTATTTTATAAGAAGGGCCATCAAATGTGGTAATAAGCACCGGTGCCTGCAATATGAGGTTGCGAAAACGCTGTTCGCTTTCTTCAATTTTTATTTTGGCAGTTGCCTCTTGTGTAATATCCTGTAGTGTTCCATTAAAACGATAAGCTTTTTTATCATCTCCAAACCATGCTTTTCCTTTGGCCCGTACAATACGTTCTTGTTTGGTTATAGGGTTAATTATGCTGTATTCAACATCGTAAAACCCTCCGGATTCATATTCCAAAGCTGTTTGTACAGCTTGCGAAACACGGCTTCTATCGTTTTCAGCTATCAGGTTTATTCCAATGGAAATGTCAATTTCCTCTCCATTCGGAAGGTAGAACCATTCTTTAAAGTAGTGGTTACCAATAAATTTATTTGTTAATGGATTAAAATCCCAGGTACCTAATTGGGTTGCTTCAATAGCAAACGCTAACTGATCATTGGTTTCTATTAATTTTTTAAGATTGTTAACTTTATCCGTTGTTTCAATGAGGGTTAAAAATACGCCCGCTGTTTCATTGCTTTCGTTTTTAACAGGGCTAAAGCTGAAAGTCCAATATGCATCTTTCATTGCTCCTTCACGATATATGGGAACAAACTGATCTTCACTCCAGGTGGCTTCACCCACCTTAAGCACCTGATCAATCGGAGGTTTTAAAATATGCCATGTTTCTGGCCAGGCTTCTTCGGCTTTCATCCCCAATAGTAAAGGGTGCTTACCATCGTTACCCAAGCTAAAGCGGTAGGCATCGTTGTAAAAACAAACCAGGTTGGGGCCCCAGTATAAGAACATCGGAAATTTCGAGTTAAGCAAAATGCTAAGGGTAGTACGAAAGCTTTGTGGCCATTTATCTGCCGGGCCAATGGAGGAAGTTTCCCAGTTGTAGGCCCGCATTAAAGCACCCATTTCGCCACCGCCTGAAAGAAATTGCAAAGATTTTGTCATTGAATTTTGTTTAGCAAAACTGTCAAAGAATAATGACACAATAAAAATAAAGGCTTGATGCAGGGCTGTAATTTTATAATGTTCAGTACAACACTTAAGCCGATTGGTAACCTGCCGATGAAGTTAGCCAATAAAGTCTAAAAGAATTGGGTAAAGACCGATATAATTTGATAAGAGTACAAACAAATATTTTATTTTCTACTTTAATCTTATTGCAAGTCTTCTGTTATCAATTTCATTTCTTTTTAGGTGGGTGAGTTTTAGCTTTGCAACTCAATAATTTTATAAATGCAATTGTATAACTCCGTCCTTTTTTATCATTCAAATAAATTAAAACAGCGTATAATAAATATTTCCGTTGTATGAGGTTGTGAACGATTGGTAACGACATCTTATATTTTATGGTGATGTAAACTTTTTGGCTTTGCTATAACTGCCTTTGCAATAAAATAGTAAAAAAGCAAAAAACCGGATGGAGCTTCAAGAGGCAACGTTGCCAAAACTGATGCAGCCAACTTTAGTTTAATCAGCATTTGCCGAACGGTACCTTCGTTACTTAAAAAAGAATAGTTGGGAAATTATTCCCAACTATTTTATTGCTTTATTAATTGCCCGGCTACTGACTAACACACAGGTTTGTTGTAAACTTCAACTTCACCTTCACTTCTTAATAATCGTTAAATTTTGGTATAAATTGTAACGCTCTCCGTATGTTACAACTCTTTCCAAAATTTTAATTTTCTACTTCCAAAAGTTTTTTTTTATCCACCACCTACTGCCTATCACTTTTTATTATAGTAGTTTCTTTATTGGTATTACCACGCAGCAATGCTATCAATATTACCAATAATACAGCGCCTCCTACTATCCACATCCAGGGCTCAATTTCAAAATTATTTGTTTTGGTTGTAACTGTTGTGCTGGTATGGGAAACAGCGTCCTGGCTCCAGGCCATCAATTGCATTGCAGACAATACAATGAGCAGCAAAAATTTATTTGCTGCATTGAAAGTTAATTTTTTCATTTTAATTGTTTTTAATGATTTTTAATAATAAAGAAGCTGTTAAATAATTGTACCAATCTATTAAATACAAGGTCTTATTATTTTCAGTACCCCTTTGTGGAAATAGTTCTACAATCCATTTTTATATTACACGATTTGCAAGTATTTTTCAACTTCGTTCAATTATGGAAAAGAGAAGTAATAAGCGCTAAGCCTATCAAACAGGTAAACAAATTAGTAGCATTAAAATACCAGGCAGCGTTTTCTCGGGGATGGAAGTTATGTTGGGCAATATATATTGGCAGCTACGGCTATAATAAATTTACCGCTAATGAATTTTACGTATTGTTGCTGCAAGGCATTATATGATAAATGCCACTCGCAAATATTTCAATTGTAGGTTCATTTTAATGTCATTAGTTAACTTCCAAAGTTCTCTCACCTGTATATGTTTTTATAGTTTCAATAAAAGTATTAACAGCAAATGGTTTTTCTACAAAGCCATCCGCATTTACTTTTCTGCAAATTTCTTTAATATCAGCATTGGCAGAAAAAATTAGTACTGGAATATTTTTTGTTTCTTCATATTGCTTTACAGTTTCTATAGCTTTTTCCCCGCCAATTTCCGAAATCCACAAGTCCATTAAAATAAGATGGGGTTGTATTGACTTTATATCATTTAAAATATTTTCACATCGGGATAATGTTTCTACAATAAATCCATACTTGCTTAATATGGCTTTGCATAAGAGTAAAATTTCTTCATTATCATCATAAATAAGGATTTTCTTTTTCATAGTAGTAAAGCTATGTTATAAAAAATATTTGAATAGTTATACCGGAAGTGTAAAATAAAATATACTTCCTTTTTCCCGTTCACTTTTGGCAAACATTGTACCATTGTGCCTTTCTATTATATTATACGATATATACAATCCAATACCCAATCCCTGAAAATGTATAGCATGTTCCGGCACCCGGTAGTACCTGTCAAAAATTTTATTTAAATGCTCGTTCGACATGCCAACGCCAAAATCCTGAACCGACACCTGAATTTCACCATCCAGTTCTTCTATTTTAACTGATACTTTATCCGCATTGGGAGAATATTTTATAGCATTACTTAGTAAATTAATCAACACCTGTTGCAGCCTGCCTCTATCGCCGGTTATTTGTTGAGAACAGCTGCCGGTTTTTTGTATGTTGTGGGTTTTTGAGCTGTACTGAATATCTTCAATGGTTTCATTTACCATTTTATTAAAATCGAATGTGGTAATAGTATAATTTAGTTGACCATTTTGTATTTTACTGGCGTCTAATAATTCTGAAACCAAATTGTGCAGCCGCTCTACTGCCTGGTTGGCTTTGGTTGCATATAGAGTAGTTTGATTTTCTTCACTTAATGTAAGCAGCAGTAACTCAATATAACCTTTGGCTGTTGTAAGCGGAGTTTTCATTTCATGGCTGGCAATGCTAATGAACTCGTCTCTTTGTTTCAATAATTTTTCAGAAAGTTTTTGAGCTGCCTCCAGTTCACTATTTGCTTTAATAAGGGATCTATTACTTGTTGCAAGCTCTATTGTACGCTTTTCAAACGTAATGTCTCTAAGAAAGGCAATAAACAATTTTTTTCCCTGCTGCATTGCCTGCGAAATAGTGATTGATATTGGAAACTCTTTACCGTTTTTATTAAGCGCTGTAAGTTCTAATGTTTTATTTAAAATCCTTGCTTCGCCTGTTTCCAACAATCGTTGCATTCCATCCCGGTGAGCCTGCCGATGTTGTGTTGGAACAATGGTGTCTGTTAAATGCAATCCTACAACTTCGGCTGCTTTCCATCCAAATATTTCTTCTGTTTTAGGATTCCATAAGCTTATAATACTATTTTCATCAATTACAATAACGCCATCGGGAGCATTGCTGATTATCTGGTTTAGATAATTTTCTTTTTCTACTAATGCATCGGCTACTGCCACATCCTTGCTAATATCCTGCACAGTACCAATCAGCAAACGTTTAACACCCTCATCTAAAAAATTTCCGCTTGAACGGAAGTATTTGATAGTTCCTTTCTTACTTATAATTCGGTAAGGTGTTTCTACCAACTCTCCTGTTATCATTGTTTGCTCACCGTTACTAACTACCTGTTGCAAATCATCGGGGTGTATAAAAGATAAAAACTTTTCAAATGAGGGGACAAACTCATCCGGTTCACAATCCAATAAACGAAATAGGTTATCAGAATATTCCAATGCACCCGTTGTTATATTCCATTTATAACTTCCAAATTTTGCAATGCTTTCAGCAAGCTCAAATGTTTGATTTTGTAGTTGCAATTGCTCATTTACAGTTTCTACTTCTTTTTGTTTTAAAACAATATTGGTTACATCCTGTAAGGTTCCCACTAATAATTTTTCATCGCCTGATTCTATAACTCTTCCGGTTCCTTTTATATTTATGACTTGTCCGTTTTTGGTGTTCATCCGATAGTGCCATTCATCAGCCGTTTTGCTTGTTAAAACTTTTTCCGCTGCCTGGGTCACATAGTCGCTGTCTTCAGGATACACATGTTTATTAAATTCTTCCAACGAAGGTTCAAATTCGTTTGGTTCATATCCTATAAGACGGTATAAATTATCGGAGTAAGTTAATTTGCCTGTTGTTAAATTAAATGAATAGCTGCCCTGCATTGAACTTTCTTCTGCCTGTTTGAAGGTTTCATTCTGTATGTGAAGTTGGTAGGTTCGTTCTTTTACTTTTTGTTCCAATTCTTCAGCAATTTTTTTCTGCCCCTCTATGCCAGTATTGGTGCCAATCCATCCAATAACATTTCCATTCTTGTCTTTTTGAGCAATGCTATGACATAAATGCCACTGGTAGGTTCCGTCATGATAACGAATGCGCTTTTCAATTCTGTAGTCTTCTCCAGTCCTCAGAGACTTGTGCCACAGTGCTAATTCATTTTCAAGGTCTTCAGTAAAAATAACTACCTTCCAGCCATCATCTTTTAATTCTTCAAAAGATAACCCCGTATAATCTAAAAAATATTTGTTGAAAAAATTTTTCTTCCCATCGGGTGTGGCTGTCCATACCATGTGTGGAATGGTTTCTGAAAGCATTTTAAATTTTGCTTCGCTTGCGGCAAGTTCTTCTTCTGCTTTTTTCCGTTCGGTAATGTTGCGGTTTACAGCAACTCCAGCAACGGGTTTTCCTTTTTCGTCATATACATTAGCTATTGATACAAGTATGCTCACCATGCTGCCATCCTTTTTTGTCTGCACTACTTCACCTTGCCATTTGCCGATGCTATTAAAATCTCTTTGCCATGCATACTTATCTTCATCAGATAAAAATTGGGTGCGGAGAAGTTCCAATGGAAATTTCCCCATGACTTCATCGCTTGTATATCCATACAAATTTTCTGCCCCTTTGTTCCAACTGATAATTTTATAATCCATATCAGTGCTTACTACTGCATCGGCAATATTTTCTGTGAGTATTGCAGCAAAACGTAATTGTTGATTAGCTTCTTCAATTTGTTTGCGTGCTTCAAACTGTTGGGTAACTTCCACTGCATGTGATAATAATCTTTCTGTTTTACCATTTTCATCCTTCATTGGCTGCACTACAAGATTATAATAACCCAAAACTAATTTGCCGGTTTCTTTATTAATTAATTCAACAGGAAATTCATTAGCGATGAAAGGCACGCCGCTTGAAAAAACAAGATTAAGAATATCTATTAATCCCTGTTGTTCTACTTCTGGAAAAAGCTCCTGAACAGTTTTGCCGGGGGGTGTTTTTCTATCGACCAATTTTTCGTATTCAGTGTTGGCAAATTCATAAATATGAGTATTACCATGCATAATGGCAATTCCTGCGGGTGCATTCATGAATGAATTGTAAAGCACCATGCGCTCATTTCTTAAATGCTGTTCGCTTTGGGTAAGCAACCGGCGGGCAACTATTTCTTCTGTAACATCCTGCAGGGTTCCATTAAACCTATATGCGATACCTTCTTCATTAAAAGAGGCCCGCCCTTTTGCCCGTACAATTCTTTCATATTGTGTTTTTGGATGAATGATTGTATAAATAATATCGTAATGCCCTCCGGAAGCAGGTTGTAAAGCTGTTTGAATTGCGGATATTACCTTGTCCCTTTCGTCATTTGCAATAACTGCCAGGGCAACCGGCAATTCTATTTCTTCGTTAGCCTGTAGCCCAAACCATTCTTTTAAACGGCTGTTGCCTCTAAATTTATTGGTGGCAGGGTTTAAATCCCAGGTTACTAATTCTGTAGCTTCAATGGCATATTGCAATTCTTGTTCACTTTCTTTAAGTACGTTTACTGATTTTACTTTTTTGGTAGTTTCCATTACGGTAACCAGCACGCCACCTACTTCACCATCTTGTAAACGTATAGGACTGTAGGAGAAATCAAAAACACATTCTTCTAAAAACCCATGCCTTTCTAATTGGAAAGTAAGGTTGGAAAAGCTAACTGGTATGCCCTTCATCACGCCATCAAACATTGGCCCTATTGTAGGCCATACTTCTGCAAAAGTTTTACGTGTGCTGCTGCCCAATGCGTGCGGATGTTTTGTGGCACCAAGAAAAGGACAGTAACCATCGTTGTACAATTGAATATATTCGTTGCCCCATGCTATATACATTCCGAAAGGAGAATCGAGCATTATATTTACTGCAATACATAAACTTTGCGGCCATGTATCAGGACAGCCAATAGCGGTTTTTGACCAATCAAACGAACGGATAAACTCTCCCATTTTGCCGCCACCAGTAAGAAAGGCAGGTGGTATTTTTTCTTTCGCTTTCATAATTAATCAGTAAATTTTGTGAGCATTCATTTTTTGATTTTTTAAATACAAATATTTTGACGAGGAAGAAAACGATTTTAAACTTATTTGTTTTTGTACAGGTGATTGTGCGCTGAAAAATGTAAGTATTTGAAACTCTTTCAGCCTTTCCGTGTTGCTTTTATTAATGTAATACGTATAAAAAAAATTTGTAAAGTTGCTTTAGAAATCCTGGTTTAAAAGCTGTACTGAAACATAGACCATTCCTGAACCTAAAGATATTACTTTCTGTAATTTTTTAAATGGCTGTAACCAACCTGCGAATGCCCAAACGCCAACTGCTGTTGAGTTGTATCCGGAAGACGAAGCTTTAGGTATGTGTTTGCCATTATTTTTATTGTTAAGTAATAACTTCATTCCCTTTGTTTTTGAAAAGATAAAAAGAACTTTTAAAAATTACCAACTTTAATCAAAATTAATAACAATTATATGGCAAAGAAAACAATTTTTTATTTTTAATTACAACAACCAACAGGAATTTTTTTTACTGGTATTTGCCCACTCAATAGTTTCCACAATTTTTAGGGTACAAAGTATTTTAATAAAATTATCCCTAACAGTACTACTATAAACAAAATCAAAAGCAGCTACTTACAACTGTTATAACCGGGTATAAGAAAGAAAGACTTAGACAATAAAAATTATACTATAAAGCAGAAATAAAAAAAAAGATTTTTTGGGGAAGTAGGCTCATCGCTTATCTGCTAAATTTGGAAATGGTAATTTAAGTTAAAGTGGCTTTATTGTTGCGGCTTTTTTGAGTAGTTTTTGCACTGATATAAACAGTAGCAGAATCATCTAAATCTTTCTGACCAATGCTTTAGCTACCCACTATTGATGAGGCTGATACAAACCCAATAACCTGGAGCCTGATTTTAAATTTAACTACATTATTTTTTGATTTTTATCTTAATTACATTGCCCGGCGTAATAATCATTTAAACTGGCAATGTAAAATAATATATGCTGCCTTTATCCGGTTCACTTTCTGCCCACATTTTACCGTTTTGTCTTTCTATAATATGGTGAGATATGTACAATCCAATACCCAATCCCTGAAAATGAATAGCATGTTCCTCCACCCGGTAGTACCTGTCAAAAATTTTTATTTAAATGCTGGTTAGAAATACCGACACCAAAATCCTGCACCGGCACCTGAATCTTACTATCCAACGCTGCTATTTTAACCAACACTTTATCTGCTTTGGGAGAATATTTTACAGTATTGCTGAATAAATTTATCAGTACCTGTTGCAGCCTGCCTCTATCACCTGTTATTAGTTGCAAACTGTATCCTGTTTTTTGTACGCAATAATTTTTAGCAGTATGTTCAATATTTTCAATTGTTTCATCTACCATGGTATTGAAATCGAATGTGGTAATATTATAATTCAGTTTGCCATTTTGTATTTTACTGGCGTCTAATAATTCTGTAACCAGGTTGTGCAGCCCCTCTACGGCCTGATTGGCTTTTGTTGCGTAAAAAACAGTTTGGGTTTCTTCACTTAAGGACAGCAGCAGTAACTCAATATAACCTTTGGCAGTTGTAAGCGGTGTTTTCATTTCATGGCTTGCAATGCTAATGAAATCATCTTTTTTTGTTCCAACATTTTTTGTTCATTAATGTCAGTGTTGGTTCCTATCCATCCTGTTATGTTTCTCTCATTGTCTTTTTGTGCAATGCTCTGGCTCAAATGCCAGCGGAAAGTTCCATCATTGCGGCGAATGCGAATTTCAAGTATGAAATCTACACCTGTTGCAAGGGTGAGCTGCCATTTATTTTTTTCCTTCGCTATTTTGTAATGCAAACTTAATTATGTTCGGGTTATTTGTTTAAATTTTAAACAAATTTGTAGTTTGATTATTGTTTAGAAAATTCACAAAATAACATTTATGGTAGCTGCTTTTTCTTTTCTACAGTAACAGCGTCTCTTCAATTATATCTTTTGTTGGATGTTGATTTTACGTTTTAACTGCAATTAACTTTTTGAGCTTGATGAAAAAACCAAAATAGATATAAATTGTTTTGCAGATTAACAAAAAGCATGTTACAGATAGTAATTAAATACTTATCTGGTTTAGCCGCACCCGGCTTACCTGCAGCTCAATTAATTGAACTTTAAACAGACTGTACCTGTTTTTATTAATGACATAGATGAAAGAAAAGACGCAGATAAAAAGCGGGATGCAGAAACGCAGGAATGTATAAACGAGGCAATGAGTTTTGGGCAGCATTTACAAAATTTGCAAAGAGGGCAAATGGCCTAAGCAGGCGTTCAACGATACTAAAATTATTGACATAAACTAAATCTTACCGCCTGCAAAGTTAAAAGTGATACATCAAAAACTTAATGCGCTAAGTTTTTTTAAAGCTATCTGTTTTTATTACCAGTTGTTTGTTGATGATGCCACTGGATGTATTAATAAAAAACTTGTTTAAAAAAAACAAAGTACTCGTTATAACAGGTATAATATTTTTAAGGGATTACGTTTTTTTCCGGCAACAAGGAGACACAGCACGGAGTCCGGCGCCTGTAGGCCAAAAAAAACCCCCGCCAACCGGCCTGGGGATTTTAAACAGTTGTAGCAAATGCAATTACATTAAGCTGCTTTTGCCGCTGCCATGGTACGTTGCATTACGTACTGGGCCACTTCGCCGCTTTGCACCGTTTGCCCGTTGCTGCCAATAGCAATCACCCTTATCCAGTACTTTTGCCCTTCTTCCAGGTTGGTAAATTCAAATTTTGTACGGGTATCCCCGTAAGTTTCCCATTCTGTTGTATCAGTAATTGGGTCTTTGGCAATTTGGTAATTGAAAGCCTTTGCACCTTTAACAGGATCAATAACCGCCAGCAGTGTACAAGGATTATCTCCCTGATTTACCGACTTAATAAAAGGAGCTACCAACTTAGCAGGTTCCCTTTGTTTTGCCAGTTTAAAATTACTACTGTTGAGTTTATCAAGATTGCCCTGGCACACTGTATTTACATACATTGCCCAGTTTCTTAACCCATTTGCCACAGTAGCTTTTAACGTGTTTTTACGGCTTACCGCCTGCAGGTCTTTATTACCTGCATCGGTGAGTGCAGTTTCATAATCGGTAGTGGTTGTTACAAAAGCAGCAACTGCAGGTACAGGTGCAGTAAAATTGGGGTTATTATCCATGTGCTGGATAATGATCAGGGCAAAAGACAGCATTTCGGCATCTTTCAGGTTGTTGCAATCAACGATTACTTTTTCCATTATTAATTTTTTAATGCTGGTTGAAATTTGCAAAAAACGCCTGCTCTCCTATTATTATTAATTAACAATATAATTGTAAACTGCTAAAAAAAACGGTTAAACAATTGAAATATTATTACAAATTTTTGATAATAACTATATTATAAACAAACAAGTAACCAGCTGCACAATAAAAAGTTTTTTTAAATTGAGGGAAACTACAGGTAGTTTTCGTAAAAATACTAACCCGTAGGCTTGTTACCCTACGACCATAGGCTTGTTACACTACGACCGTAGGCTTGTTACCCTATTGGCTTAAAATGGTAATAAATTGATGTTATAAAAAAGAAGATGATTACATAACCAGGCAAAAGAAAAGCAAATAAATAAGTAAAGGGTGAGTAATATACGCTCAAAATCTTTCGTATATTTAATGACATTACATGTGTCACATTAAAAAGCGCAAGTAGGCAGTTTCGTTTAATGAGTGACAAAATATAAACCTGGCTAAAAAGAATAGATTAAGGGAAAATAATTTTGGAGAAATGTGGACTTGCGGCTATTTTAACGTTAGCGGTAAGCGTATTGGACGACACAGACATATTAAACGAAAAAATATTTACTAAAAATTGAAAAATAAATGGAGCTTAAAACCATAGAACTAAATGTTGACCAGTCGAAGGAAATTTATGCCTCCACAAACTGCCAACAATTAATCAATTCTATGAAAGGTTTATATCCAAAAATTGGCTTCAACAAACCTTGGGTTGGGTATTTCGCTTTTAATCATAATCAAGTTGTTGGAACTGGAGGTTTCACAGGACAACCCAAAGGCGGAAAAGTTGAAATAGCATACTGGACATTTAAAGAATTTGAAGGTCAAGGAATTGCTTCTTTTGTCTGTAAGCAACTTATTACAATTGCCAAAGCAACTGACCCTGACATTATAATAACAGCTACAACTGCACCGGAAAATAACGCTTCAACAAAAATTTTACAGAATAACAGATTTACATTTACCGAAATAGTGAAAGATGACGAAATTGGCGATGCTTGGTTATGGACACTTGACAAATGAAAATAAAAACTTTGAATTGACACAAAGATTGATGAACGAGAAGAACGTCTAACCGCTAACAAAGGTATTGCTGCAAGCAGGGCACGTTGTTATCTTCGGCTGCGGTTAGCTATCAGCATCGGTTGGGGCAGAATCAGCACCTTTGGGCTTTTGTTTGTAATCTTTTTATTTTTATATTTTTATTCATCAGCGGTTGGGGGCAGACACAGCAATTAATTCCCTGCCTGCAGCAATACCCAATCGATGTGCGATATACTAAAAGATAGTTTAGGTTTGACAACTAAATTATTAAAAAAACATTTTGAAAAACTTACTCTTTTTAGCATTGCTATTTTCTGCCTGCAAGCGAAACGATACGCCAGTTTACCAAACTCCTACATTTGAATTTGCACAACCAACCAAGGTTAACATTCAAGGATATAGCGGTAATATCATGGAGCCGTTTCTTTCAAGAGACGGAAATATTTTATTGTTTAATAATCTCAATGCAGCTCCTGAAAATACAAATCTTCATTGGGCAACTAAAATCAATGATACAATTTTTCAATATAAGGGTGAAATTGCAGGAGTAAATACATCGGATTTAGAAGGTGTGCCAACCTTAGACAACACAGGAAATTTATATTTTGTTTCGCTTCGTAGTTATGCATCTACCCTTTCTACACTGTATCAGTGCAATTTTTCTAATGGTACAGCAACAAATATTCAATTAGTTACAGGAGTTAGTAAATTACAGGCAGGTTGGCTAAATTATGACATAGAAGTAAGTGCGGACGGGCAAAATATTTATTTTGTAGATGCACAATTTGATCAGACAAATAATCCTGCATCAGCCGAAATAATTATTGCAGAAAAAAATGTGTCAGGTTTTCAAAGATTGTCAAATAGTGCCGAAATAATGAAAAACATCAATACAAATGCACTTGAATATGCAGCTTGCATTTCTGTGGATCAACTTGAATTATATTTTACAAGATTAGCAATACCTTTTAATGCCACTTCGTCTCCAGAAATTTTAGTTTCAACAAGGAAAAATAAGAATGAACCATTCAGCAGCCCCCTAAAAATTGCAAGTATTACGGGCTTTGTAGAAGCCCCTACTATTGCACCAGACCAAAGGACTATCTATTATCATAAGAAAGAAAATAATAAATTTGTACTTTATTTAATCAGAAAGAAATAATGCCAGTACATCGCACAACATGGGGTTTTGCAATTTTGGGGCAGCGTTGTAATTTTCATCATTAGCAATATGGCAGCAGTTGTTCGGGCACAAGCATCGCTGGGCTTTTGTTCGTTAACTTGTACTTTATATTTTCAATTTAGCTTTGGTTCAGGGCAGGATCAGCATCAAATTCACTAACCTTCGGCAATGCAAAACGTTGTGTCCTATACTATTTTACGCCGATTCCCTGCAAATCAGACATGAAATAATATAATTGTAAATACTTTTGATAATAAATGAGAAATATAAAAGCCATAATTTTTGACCTTGACGGAACTTTAGCTAACACATTACCTCTTTGCATTCAGGCATTCCGGCAATCTGTTGAACCTCTTATTAACCGTTCTATTTCTGACTCTGAAATTATTGCAACGTTTGGACCTTCAGAAGAAGGAACAATAATGGCATTAGCACCTAGTCATTATGAAAAAGGAGTTTTAGACTACCTGCATTTCTATGAAAGTTTACATGAAATGTGTCCTGTTCCTTTTGAAGGGATTAAAGAAATTTTGGAGACTTTAAAAACCAAAAAAATTCATATTTCAATGGTAACGGGTAAAGGAAAATATAGCACAAACATTTCTTTAAAATATTTTGAGCTTACTCATTTTTTTGAAATCATTGAGACTGGTTCGCCTAATGGCGCAAGAAAGGAAGAAGGCATTAAGACTATTTTAAAAACATTAGGAAACGTAAACTGTAATGAAGTAGTCTACATTGGAGATGCTGCCAGTGACATTATTGCGAGTAGAGAAGCTGGAGTTTCAGTTGTTGCAGCAGCATGGGCAGACACTGCTGAACCCGAAAAATTAAAAGAGCTAAAACCAGATCAATTGTTTTACACTATTAAAGATTTTTCAAATTGGTTGTCTGACAAAATATGAACAGTCATCATATGCACGAGAGAAGTAAAGCACACAACAAAAGTATTTGCAAAAGCAGGGCTGGACAATGTAACATCACCTATGTGCAAGCATCATCAGTGGTTCGGACTCGACGTTCAATATCCAGCTTTAGTTGTTAACTTCAACTTTATATTTTCAATTGGGCATTAGTACCGGGCAGATACAGCAATGAATTCCCTGCCTGCAGCAATACCCGATTGTTATGTGCACCCTATCGCACAGTCTTCAGCTTCGGCGGAAAGACCAATAACATAAAAAAAACGTAACACTAAAAATTATGCAAAGCCATAATAATTTTGTAAAAAATAAAATAAAAACAAATGACTAATTATTCTATCATCGCTCAAGTTATTGTTGCTTTGTCAATAGCATATGTTTGGATATTTCATTTTGATAATATCGTTAAGGAATTTAAACAATATGGCTTAAGTGATTTAACCCGTACCATAGTAGGTTCTTCTAAAATAGCTTTATCAACATTGTTGGTTGCAGGTATTTGGTATCCGGATTTGGTACTTATACCGGCATTACTTATCGCATTTCTTATGTTATCAGCACAATTTTTCCATTTTAAAGTGGGTAATCCATGGCAGAAACATATGCCATCTTTATTCCTACTAATATTAAGTCTTTTCATAATAGCTGTATCACTAAAATTAATATAAAAATGAACGTAGTTACTGTGCTGATTTTAATTTCAAGTCTGTCTTTTTTGGGTTATGGAATAGCATATTTTATATCACCACAAATTAAAAATGAATTCAAACGGTTTGGGCTTGAGAAAGTAGGAACACTTATCGCAGTTTTAGAATTATTGGGCGCAGTGGGTTTGCTGGTAGGTTTAAAGATTCAACTTATTTTATTGATTTCTGCAGGAGGCCTGGCGATATTAATGTTTTTAGGTGTTGCAATCAGGATAAAAGTTAAAGACAGCCTTTGGATATCATTGCCTGCCTTGTTTTTTATGATATTAAATTCATGTATTTTTTTGATGTCGCTGCGTTATACTTAATAATCTATTTGTGCAATTCTATGGCTGGTTATTTAGAAAAAAACTACTGCTAAAATATAATTGTAAGTTTATTTTATCTCGTATTAACATAGTGCATTTAAGTGATTGATAATTTTTAAATTAATAACGTAATGTTTAAAAAATTTACAACAACTGATAAATTATTATTTATCGCAGCATTTCTTTCGCTTATTTTTTCAGAAATATTATATTTCAAGGGAGAAGCCAACGTCGCCATATTTATTGGTATTTGGGTACCCTCTATATTGGCTTTCGGAATTTATTTAAGACTTATAAGCAACAGTAAAAATGACTGAAATAATACCATATTTCGCAGGCCTGATTACATTATTATTCGCAACAGGCTTTTTATTGGCGTTAAGAGAAATGAGAAAACAAAAACTCTGAATGCTCATCTGGTTAAGGCAATTATTTAATCTGCATAGGCAACACAAAATGCGATTACTTCAATTTATCAGAACCATCACAAAACTGAAAGAAAAGGGCATGCACATAACAGGCGGTTTGGCAATATGGTGGCACGTTGTTAGGGTCGGCATTTTATCGCTATCAGCAGCGGTTTAGGCGGAAGGATTTCTGTTGTGCTTTTAGTTGTTACCTTATACTTTAATTTTTCAATCGGTTTCAGTTCCGGGGCTTCACCAGCAATGAATCCCCTGCCTGCAGCAATACCAAATCGTTGTGTGCAAGCGTAGCGGATGCCCTAAGTAACCTCAACATTCTTTATATTCGCACTCAAAAATTATGGCGTTAAGTTGGAATGAAATAAAAGATAGAGCCTTAAACTTTTCAAAAGAATGGGCAGACACTTCCAACGAAGAAGCAGACGCAAAA
>JAYTTM010000062.1:0-10053 GCA_043745055.1 Chitinophagaceae bacterium
TATTTATTGGCTTCTGCCGGTTCTATTGCCAGTTTTTCCAGAATGATTTTCAATTTTTCAATCTGTTCAACCTTGGTTCTTACTTTTTCCATTCGCTCCTGGCTGGCCAACCCAAGCCGATAGCTTTTTTCTGTTAGGCGGATATCAGCATTATCCTGCCTGAGTAAAGTTCTAAACTCTGCCCGGCTTGTAAACATGCGGTATGGTTCGTCGGTTCCTTTATTAATCAGGTCGTCAATCAATACCCCAATATAAGCTTCACTCCTCTTCAACACTACCGGTTCCAACTCATTTGCTATTTGATGTGCGTTAATACCTGCCATCAATCCCTGGCAGGCAGCTTCTTCGTAGCCTGTAGTGCCATTAATCTGGCCAGCAAAAAAAAGACTGTTTATCAGCTTTGTCTCCAGGCTAAATTTTAATTGGGTTGGAGGAAAATAGTCGTATTCAATAGCATAGCCCGGTCGAAACATTTTACAGTTTTCAAATCCAGGCACTAACCTAAGAGCTTTTAGCTGGACATCCTCTGGCAAAGAGGAGGAAAATCCGTTTACGTATATTTCTACCGTATTAAACCCTTCCGGCTCTACAAAAAGCTGGTGCCTGTCTCTCTCTGCAAAACGGTTTATCTTATCTTCTATACTTGGGCAATATCTTGGACCGGTACCCTGTATCCTTCCCTGGAACATCGGGCTTTTTTCAAAACCGGTTTTTAAAATATCGTGTACAGCCTGGCTAGTATATGTAATCCAGCAACTACGCTGCTGAGCTGATGTAATTTTATTACTATCAGAATAACTAAAACCAATAATTTCTTCGTCACCTTTCTGCTCCTCCATTTTGGAATAGTCGAGGCTGCGTCCATCAATTCTAGGTGGGGTACCCGTTTTTAATCGGTTGCTTTCAAAACCAAGCGCCACCAATTGTTCAGTTATACCCGTTGCTGCTTTCTCAGCCATTCTCCCTCCTCCCAATTGCTTCTCACCAATATGTATAATTCCATTTAAAAAAGTTCCATTGGTTAGTACAACTGCCTTAGCTGTTATTTCATGACCTAAGCTTGTAATTACTCCATATGCTTTGCCTTCTTTTATCAGCAACCCATTCACCGTGTCCTGATAAAAATCAACGTTGGGGGTTTGCTCCAGCATTTCTCTCCATTTTGTAGCAAACAACATTCTATCGCTTTGAACTCTAGGACTCCACATAGCTGGACCTTTACTCCTGTTCAGCATCCTGAACTGAATCATACTTTCATCAGAAACAATACCACTATACCCACCCAAAGCATCAATTTCTCTTACTATTTGCCCTTTGGCGATACCGCCCATGGCGGGATTGCAGCTCATTTGGGCAATAGTTTGCATATTCATCGTAACCAGCAGCACTTTACTACCAAGGTTTGCGGCGGCAGCGGCGGCTTCACAGCCTGCATGTCCTGCGCCTACTACTATTATATCGTATTTTGGAAACATTTAGTTTGTAAAGGTAACTAAGTAATATTTGATGGGGGTTTTACCATTATCCGAATTTCTTTAAAATTTCCTTTTGAAGTAAAATATCTTTTAGTGATGTGCCCTGGTTAAACAGACTCATCTCCTCTGCCGTTAATCCAATCAGGGCTTCTAATTTTTCTTTATTCTCTTTGATAAAATTTTCTTGTTTGGGATTATACATGATAACAGTCGCTTCCATTTGTTTAATTCTCTCCACCATCTGTAAGCAAACGAGAAACCCTGTTTTATTAAACAGATCTTCAAAGTAATTTCTTACCACCAATAAAGTTGTTTTGTTTGCTTTGTTAGTTTGCTCATCCAGCTTTTCTATCCGGATATTAATAAAACTCCAACATAGGTAAAGATCGTTTTCCTTTTCAAAATCAAAAAAAGCAACGGGAACAATATGATCAAACTGCCATACCAATCCAAAGTTACCCCAGTTTAAACCTTCGGTAAACTGTAATTCTATCCAGTTTCTAAAACCTTGTATATCTAAACCAAAATAAGGTGCATAGGCAGATGTTTGGTTTTTCTGTAAAATATACCTTCTTAAGGCTATTTGCCACCTTCTTTTTTCCTTGAATTTATAGGCAGAATTGGTTAATTCCTGTTCAGGAACCTGCTTTTTTTCTTCCATTATACAAAAATAATACTTGTTTCATTGTGAAACCGTGATTCGTGGAACACTTGTTTAAAGATTGTTGTTTAAATCTTATTGGTAGATATTTAATGATAGTTCATCATGATTTGTATAAATTATAAATATACTATTGCAACTTTGGTTTGTTTAGGCCTTTCGTGACTTTTTTTGGAGTTAATTCATGCAAAAATCCATAAAGCTATCTATCGATTCGACTATGTTCTAAATTTATGAAATATTGATTTTTTTAAAATTTCGTAAAATTTAAAATTAATTGGATTTGGTTGGTTTCAACCTGAAACTGTGATTCGTGGAACACTTATTTAAAGTAATAGTCAATATATTCATCTTCCTTTTGTCTCATTATAGTTTTTTGTTGCCTTGTTTTATCGTTGAAACCACAAAGGTGTAAAGCACCATGAAAAATTACACGATGTAGTTCTTTATTAAATGAAACTCCGATAGATTTAGCATTCTCTTTCACCCTCTCTACGCTTATATAAATCTCGCCATTAAGGGTTATTCTATCTGAAGAAAGATCAAAAGTTACTATGTCGGTGTAGAAGTCATGTTGAAGAAATTGTCTATTTATACCTAATAAAAAGTCATCAGAGCAAAATATATATGAAAGGCTATTTAATTCTCGTTTTCCTTCTTCATACAAAAGTGTAGTTAAAAAGTCTTTTAAACTTTTGCGGTTCGTAAGGGTTACCTTTTTATCCGCATTGAAAAAATGAATTAATTGCATAAAAATATAGAGTAATAAACATTTTTTTTAAATCAAAGAAAAGGGATGTGGGATGTTAAAGAATAATAAAGCTACAACAACACAGATGTATAATCCGTCTAAACTTTGTCATTGAGCAATAAATATATCACACCAAACAATGCAGGTAGTAATAAGCAACATAAATTTGTAAACGCTAAATGAAGTAAATGGATAAAAGATTGTCAGAGATAGCAGCTGGGGTACCGGTTATTATTAAATCATTTGAAAAAGATGATATTTTTTTAAAACTAATGGAGATGGGCTGTGTACCAGGGGAAACAATTAAAATTGATCATGTAGCACCACTTGGTGATCCGATTTCTATAATTGTTGCTGGATACCATTTAAGTCTACGAATTAATGAGGCAGAGATGATTTGGGTTGAAGAAGTTTAATTTATTGATTATTGAATATTTATGAAAATAGGATTGTATTTCGGCTCTTTTAATCCTGTACATATAGGACACCTAATAATTGCCAATCATTTAGTTACAAATACTGATCTGCAACAAATCTGGCTAGTAGTTTCTCCTCAAAATCCTTTAAAACCTTCGGCTTCCTTATTAAACGAATACCATCGATTACATCTTGTAAGAGTTGCAATAGAAGGAGACAAGAACCTTAAAGTATCTAATGTAGAGTTTAATCTACCAAAACCATCGTACACAATTGACACGCTCATATACTTGGAAGAAAAATACCCTGAACATCAATTTTCAGTAATTATGGGTAGCGATAGTTTATTAAACATTAGTAAATGGAAAAATTATCAGGCACTGCTAAAAAATTATTCTATTTACATTTACAAAAGACCCGGGTTTACTATTGATATAAACAATATAACAAATAACATCCACATACTTGATGCACCATTGCTTGAAATATCAAGTACGCAGATTCGTAAGTTAATCAAGAAACATAAGTCTATAAGATATCTTGTGCCTGATTTGGTTTTAGAGGAAATTGAAAAATATGGATATTACAGATAGATAATTAGAAAACAAATCCAATTAACAAGCAAATAATTACGATAATTGGTGAAGGTAATTTGGTAAACTGCAAAATAAAAAAGGTTAATAAAATTACCAAAATATTTATTAAGCTGCTGGTAGTGAAGGAAGTAATGCTAATATCTTTAAGCAGAAATAGTGTAGCAGCCCACATAAAGCCAACAACAACGGCATTAATTCCCTCAAGAGCCCTATAAACAACAACATATTTTTTAAGATACTGCCATACCGGAAAGAAAAAGAGTACTAATAAAGTACTGGGAAGAAATATAGCAACAGTTCCAATTACACACCCAATAATTTGGTAGGCTGTTCCAAAATCCTTTAATGCAATACCACCTGTATATGAAGCAATAGAAAAAACAGGGCCGGGAATAGCCCTAACGATACCAGCACCTGTTAATAATTCGTCCCGGTTAATTTTAATAATATTGGATTTATTTGCAGTAAACTTATCTGCAGTAGGCCTTGCAACGTATTGATCTAACATCATTGGAATTAAAACATCACCGCCTCCAAAAACAATACTTCCAAAGCGATAAAAGTTTTCAAATAAATTAAATGCTTTCCTGTTTTGCCATTCTTGTTTCCGGGCACTTTCACTCAAATAACCTGCAACAATAAAGATCAATATAAAAAAAGTGATGTTTCGCCAGCGTATCTCTCTTGGTTTTATTTTTTCCTGGTCTGGAATGCGTTTGTTACTGAAATTAGTAGCTATACCACCAAGAATAATAAACACTGGAAAAACCCATGGCGTTTTAAATAAAAGATAGGTTGCAACCATCGATAGCAACATTATTATTTGAGTGATTAAATTATTTACAGAAATCTTGAAAGACTTGACCGCTGCATATAAAAGAAACCCAATTGCCATTTCTGGTATGAATTTAAAAATATTGTTTTGTACATTAATTTTTCCAAAATAATTAATAAGAAATGAAAAAGCTCCCATTAAAGTACACGCAGGTAATATCCATATTAATAAGGTAGCAATTGCTAGTGGGGCACCGCCTCTTTTATACCCAATTAAAGTAATGGTTTGTGTGGAAGTGGCACCTGGAAGCATTTGACAAAAGGAAGTATATTCCATTAATTCTTCCTTGGTAATATCCCTTCTTTTGTCAACAAAGGTTTTCATCATCATACCAAAATGGCCCTGTGGTCCACCAAATGCGGTGATGCTATAGGTAAATACAGCTTTTAAAAAAGGTATATGACGAATAAAATTCAATGTAAATCCTTATCAGTTTAAGGTGTTTTAGAAATTCCAAATATAAAAATGGAATTACCATATACTTATTTTTTTAAACCAATTTCTCTTAAACGTTCATCAAGATATTCGCCCGCAGTAGTGTCATCATATACTTTTGGATGATGTTGATCGATACAACTATCAATGCATTGTAAACTCATAGAAGATTGCGGATGAAGAAAAAACGGTATAGAAAAACGTGAAGTATGCCATAGTTCCCTTGCTGGATTAACAACCCGGTGAGTAGTACTCCGTAATTTATTATTAGTAAAACGCTGCAGCATATCGCCAACATTCACCACAATTTGCTCAGGTAAAGAGGTAACGCCTACCCATTCATCTTGTTTAGTAAGTATTTGTAACCCATCAGCAGATGCGCCAACAAGCAATGTTATTAGATTTATATCCTCATGTTGTTCTGCTCTTATAGCACTTTTTGGTTCACTTGTAATAGGTGGATAATGAATTGCCCGTAAGATTGAATTACCATTAAAAACAAACTTGTCAAAATAGTGTTCTTCTAAGCCAATATATAACGCTATGGCTTGTAACAGAGCCGTGCCAGATTTTTCAAAAGCACGATAAGCAGCTTGAAATGTTTCATTAAATGCTGAAACTTCATTAACAGTAACATTAGCCGGATATAGCTCATCTATAAAATTTTCTCTGGGTGTTTGTCCGTATTGAAAAAATTCCTTCAAGTCTGGTGCTTCGCTTCCCTTTGCATGTTCCTTACCAAAACTCGTATAGCCCCGTTGCCCGGCAAGTTCAGGAATTTCATATGATCTTTTTTGTACGGATGGTAAAGAAAAAAAAGCTTGAGAGTTTTTATATAAATCTGCTATAAGGTCATCCGAAACTCCATGATTTTTTACTGCAACGAAACCTACCTCCTCATAAGCAAGACCTAATGCTTCTACAAATGCTGCCTTTTTTATAGGATCTCCACTTAAAAAATCAGAAAGATCAACTGAAGGAATTGCCATAAAATTTTAATTTTATTTGTATGAAGTTAAATTTACAATAGTATTGTTATTAATTAAAGGTAAAAGTTTTATTTAAAGTGATAAACGTGCAAAAGTTTTTTTGTTTTAATAATATTAATAAAGGTTCGATAAGGAAAATTACTAAACTATATAGCTTAGTATTATTTTTAGTATATACTTTAGCGATAGTAAATACCGGCTGTTCTGCTAAAAATAAAATTACAGCTCAAAATTACCATTTCAATAGTATAGATAAATTGCCTGACTACAGCAACCTGCAATACTGGGCAGCTCATCCATGGAAATGGGATCCATCTGATAGTATACCACAACCTTTTAGAGATAACCAAATAAGTGATACAACTGTTGATGCATTTTTTATTCATCCAACAACACTGCTAGATAAAACAGATGAACGATGGAATGCATCAATTGATGATTCTGTGTTGAATGTAAAAACTGATTATACAACTATTTTATACCAGGCAAGCGTATTAAATGCAAGTTGCAGAGTATTTTCTCCCAGATACAGACAAGCTCATTTACGATCTTTTTATACTGATGATAAACAAGCAGCTGCCAAAGCTTTTGAAATAGCTTACAGTGACGTTAAAAAAGCCTTTGAATACTATTTGGAAAACTTAAACCTTGGTCGCCCAATAATTATTGCTTCGCATAGCCAGGGAACCATACATGCAGAAAGATTACTGAAAGAATTTTTTGAAGGTAAACCTTTACAAAATAGATTGGTATGTGCATATTTAATCGGCATGCCGGTACCTGATACTTATTTTAAACAAATTCTACCTTGTAAAGATTCATTAGCGACAGGTTGCTTTGTAAGCTGGAGAACTTTTAAAACAGGTTTTGTAGATACTGGGTACATAAGCAGAGAAAAATTTAAAAGTATTGTTATTAACCCATTAACCTGGACAATGGACAGTAGTTATGTACCTAACAAGTTTAATAAAGGTGGCGTATTAAGGAATTTCAATAAAATAAAGGAAGGTTTAGTTGATGCCCAAATACATGGAAATGTATTATGGACCTGTAAACCAAAATTTTTTGGAAATATATTTTTAACCCAAAGTAACTATCACATTGGCGACATTAATCTATTCTATACCAATATAAGGCAGAACATTAAGACCAGAATTAGGTTATTTTGGAAACAGTGAGAAATAATATATGGGCTTAAATAAAATCCAATTACAGACCATATTGTTTACTAATTTGTAGCATTCTTTCTATAGGTTTGGCAGCAGCTATCCTGAGTGTTTCATCCATTAATATTTCTGGCTGTTCATATTGCATACACAGATATAATTTATCCAATGTATTCAACTTCATATGCGGACAGTCGTTACAGGCGCAACTATTATTAGGTGGTGCAGGTATAAAAGTTTTTAAAGGACTACTTATTTGCATCTGGTGAAGTATCCCGGTTTCTGTTGCTACAATAAATTCATTGGCATCCGACTGCTGAGTAAATTTCAATAATCCTGTTGTACTTCCAATATAATCAGCCACAGCCAATACCGTTTCTTCACATTCAGGATGTGCTATAATCAATGCTTTTGGATGACGTACTTTAAGTTTAGTAATTTTTTCCAGGCTAAAAATTTCATGCACCATACAAGAGCCATTCCATAAAATCATTTTTCTTCCGGTTACTTTATTAAGATAAGCACCTAAGTTTTTATCTGGCGCAAAAATTATTTGCTGCTCCTTTGGTAAACTTTCAATAATTTTTTGTGCATTACTGCTGGTGCAAATGATATCACTTAGTGCTTTTATACCAGCAGAACAGTTTACATAAGTTATTACCAAATGATATGGATACTTATCTCTAAAAATCTTAAAGAGAGCAGGAGGTGCACTATCACTTAAAGAACAACCAGCATTTAAATCTGGTAATAAAACCTTTTTTGCAGGATTTAAAATTTTAGCTGTCTCAGCCATAAAATGAACACCAGCAAAAACTATAATAGATGCATTTGTTTTTTCTGCTTGTTGCGCAAGCCCAAGACTATCACCTATATAATCCGCTACATCCTGTATATCAGGTTCCTGGTAATAATGTGCCAGAATGATTGCATTCTTTTCTTTTTTAAGCCTTTCTATTTCAGCAAACAAATCAAGTGTTGGATCTATAGCTACGTCAAGAAATCCTTTTTGATCAATAGTTGCTTTTTCAATGTTAATATCTTTCATAATAGTTTTTATTAATTTTTTTATTTAAGATAAGCTACTATTACTAGGGCTGTGGATATGTGGAAACATAGTTTTTTTATTACTTGTAAAATTAAAATTACCGACTTATTAACCATCATCCACAAGAAATTAACATTAAAATTTAAAATAAATTTGGCTTTAAAAACCCTGATACCACTAAATACCATATTGTCTATTTATATTATTAACAGCGGTTAATAAAAAAGTATGAGGAAAATAAAATAATCAACTTCATTAAAAAGGCTGTGGATTCAACAATGGTTATAACCCTGTTAACTAACAAAAAATTGCACCTTAATTTTTTGATGGGAAGTTTATATCCAAGTATCCCCTGTTTTAAATCTTTAAAAGCATTCTTATACACATTATTTAACTGTTATCAACAGCCTATGTTAATATAAGAAAATAAGCCTGAATTAATTGCCAATAATTTTAATTAAAACAGCTCATTTAATATACAGAATTTAATAATAATTAAGATTATGTGCTTACATATATATCTGCATAGCTACAAAATTTTATTGATTATAGAACGTTATTGAAGCCGGGAATTAATACAACGCTTATTCAACCTGATTTATAGCCAATATGCCACAGGTATTTTTTGGTTTTGGATTTAGATTTTTACCCTATTTTTGCCGTCCATTTTAATTAAATAGCAAATGCAGATAATTCAGAACATTCGTGAAAAAGGTGCGGCCATCGTAATTGGTGTAATTGCCCTTAGCTTAATTGGTTTTATTTTGATGGATGCAAATTTAGGTAGCAGCCGAAATTCAGCATCAGGTAACAGCACTATTGGTAAAATAAATGGTGTAGCAATAGATACAAAAGAATATTCCGAGAAAGTAAAGCTTATTGAAGACCAATACGGAGGTCGTGTTAGTGGCGCTCAAACAAATATGATTCGTCAAAATGCCTGGGATCAGCTGGTTGCTGAAAAAGTTTTGATGTCAGAATTTGAAAAACTTGGTCTTAGCTTTTCTCCAAAAGAGTTAAGTAGTATTATGTTTAGTGAAGATGCGCCACAATCATTAAAACAAGCTTTTACCGATAAAACTACCGGACAATATGATATTTCCAAAGTGCAACAATGGTGGCAGACAGCAAAAAAATCGAAAGGCGAACAAAGAGATGCAATAGAATCTCAAGTGGTTGAGCCAATAAAAATACAATCACTTTATACAAAATACAGCAGCTTGATTGCAGCAGCAGGATATTATCCAACCTGGATGAAAGAAAAAGAGAAAGCAGAGAATAAAGCATTTGCTAACATTTCATATGTTGCAGTTCCATACACAGTTATTAATGACAGCACTGTAAAAGTAAGTGACCAGGAAATAACTGATTTTCTTTCTAAGCATAAAGCACAATACAAACAGGAAGGTGGAAGACAAATATCTTATATTGCTTTCAGCGCCAATCCTATTGGTGCAGATACCGTAAGAACGATTGAATCTGTAGTATCATTAAAAAGTGCTTTTGCTGCAGATACCAATGCTATTAACTTTTTAGCAAGAAACATGAGTAATAAAGATTATAAAGATGCTTATACTGTAAAATCAAAATTACCGGCTGCTCAAAAAGATACTTTGGCAGCATTAGCAACTAATACTGTTTATGGCCCTTATTTAGATGGGAAAAATTTTGTTGTTGCAA
>JAYTTM010000063.1:0-10051 GCA_043745055.1 Chitinophagaceae bacterium
AAAAAATATTTCCATAAATTTTTGTTTCATAAAAGCTACTGAAGGGGTAGATAATGAAGATGATAAGTTTGGTTATAACTGGCGGGCTGCCCGAAAAAACAGGGTTACAAGAGGGGCCTATCATTTTTTTATTGCCGGTAAAAGCGGTAAAGAACAGGCGGGTAATTTTATACAATCTGTCCAGCTTAAAACAGGTGACTTGCCGCCGGTATTGGATGTAGAATCTATTGGGGCAGCAACAAAAGCAGACCTGCAGAAACGGGTAGCCGAATGGCTCGAAGTAGTAGAAAGTTATTATGGGGTGAAACCGATTATTTATACCAATGCAGATTTTTATAAGCAATATTTAGAGGGCAAATTTGATGATTACCCTTTGTGGGTAGCGCACTATTTTGTAAAAGATAAGCCCCGGATAAAAAGAGAATGGACCTTTTGGCAACATAATGAGGCTGGCCGTGTTAATGGTATTAATGCTTATGTTGATTTTAACGTTTTTAACGGTGACAGCACAGCCTTTAAAAATTTACTCATCAAATAATTACAAAATGCTTTTAATTGAGGGTATAAAATCCGATCTTTAAACCACACTAATTATGGAGCCAGACGTAAGATTATTTTTATTAACAATTTTAAATACCATCGCTATGGGCATGGTATGGCTGTTACTAAATATGACCTTTGGTATCTATTATGGTTTTGCTTTTTTTGAAGACATGCCTACATTGGGTAACTACATTTATGGTGCTTTCTTTTTATCCAGCCTGGTTTTGCTCATCAGGTACCTGAAAAAAAAATGGAGGGGGTGGAAAGAAATTGGTGAATAATATGGCTAACTGCTATGGTCTGCAATAATCACCCAACGCTTGTTTATTTTTTTTAGCAGCAGTGTAAAAACGCCGTTAATATTACCAATGCTCCGGGTTAAAAACCATTTGCCCACAACAAAATAATTGCTATTAGAAAGTTTTTTAAACTCAATCAAATCAAAGTGCAACTTGCCCATTGCTGCCGTATCGGGGTATCCTTTTTTATAATTATCCAGTGTTTTTTGCCAGCCATAGGTAATGCCGCTTTTGCCAATAAACATGAGTGAATCGCTTTTCCAATAGGTTTGCATAAACCCTTCAATATCGCCGTTGTTCCAGGTAATATCCTGCTCTGATAATACTTTACGGATTTCTTTTTCTGCAGTTGACTGTGCCTGTACTATGCCCAACAAAATAAAAGAAGCACTAAGCAGCAGGGTTAATTTTTTCATGTTGAATTTTTTTCAATTATAATATAGCAAAATCCCGACAGTCATTACGAGTTACAGAGGAGGCTTGCCAATCACGAATTCTCTCAATACACCCCTTTGGGGATGGGGGCATTAATGCTTATGATGTGCAGAGCTGCAGTTGCTTTTGTGGCAAAGGCGGTAGTTGTAATAATGTGCCGTGATAATTAACATAACTGCCGGAACCAACAGCCAGTTTTGATATTGATGATATGCCTGTTTTAGCAATAACAAAACAAAACCGGCACTAAATAATAAAACCGGCAAAAAAGATCGGTGGTGTTTTATAAATCCATGAAACAAAGAGTAGGAGCCAACTACAAAAGCCAACGCAATCATACCCCATTCAAATAATTGATTGTGTATAATATTAATACCAAACAGCGGAAGACTGCTTATTAACACCGGCAATAAGGCACAATGAATGGCACAGGCAACCGAAGTAGCAATACCCATTACATCCCAATTGATTTTTGTTGTCATAAAAAGTAGATGGCAAATATAGTTGTTTTTGCAATGTAGTTGCAAGTGTTGTGATGTATGTTATGCTAAACAGCATCCTGCTTATACTTAATTTTAAATTACTTTGACTAAAGGTATCCAAGTTCACATATCACCCTGAGGACGGAATTCTCATTCGCTTTTTAATAATGCCTTAGTTACGTGCAATATTGAGCTTACAATTTCTTATTTTGCAACCTATCCCAGCAATGAATTAATGATTGATAAAAAAACTTTATCCGAAAGAGATATTTGCACCAAATTTATCACGCCAGCGTTGGAAAATGCTAAGTGGGATAAATTGACGCAGATATTAGAGGAGGTCTCATTTACTGACGGCAAAATCTACGTTAGAGGTAAGTTAACCGCAAGAGGAGCAAGAAAAAGAGCCGACTATATCCTTTATTTCAAACCCAACATTCCCATTGCAATCATTGAGGCTAAAGACAACAACCATTCGGTGAGAGCAGGTATTCAGCAAGGGCTTGACTATGCAAAAACCCTTGACATTCCTTGTGTGTTCAGTAGCAACGGTGATGGATTTTTATTTCACGACAGAACTGCAACAGACGGAAACATTGAAACTGAAATTGGTTTAGATGATTTCCCAACTCCTGAACAGTTGTGGGAAAAATATTTAAAATTTAAAGGCATCCCGAACAACCGGGATGCAGAGAAAGTAGTTTCGCAAGACTATTATTTTGATGGCAGTGGAAGAAATCCACGATACTATCAACAAATTGCAATCAATAGAACCGTAGAAGCTATTGCCAACGGACAGAACAGAATTTTATTGGTGATGGCAACAGGTACAGGAAAAACTTATACCGCTTTTCAAATCATTCATCGCTTGTGGAAAGCAGGAGCAAAAAAACGCATCTTGTTTTTAGCTGACAGAAATAATTTGATTGACCAAACAAGAAGAGGCGACTTCAAACATTTCAAAGATAAAATGACGGTGGTAAAACACCGTATGGTTGATAAGAGTTATGAAATTTATTTGGCGTTGTATCAGGGGTTGACTGGTAATGAAGAAGAAAAAAATATCTACAAACAATTTTCTCCTGAATTTTTTGATTTGATTGTGGTGGACGAGTGCCATAGAGGAAGTGCTAATGAAGACAGTAGTTGGAGAGAAATACTAACCTACTTCAGAGAAGGCACACAAATTGGTTTAACTGCAACACCAAAAGAATCAAACACCGCAAGCAATACCGAATATTTTCAAGACCCAATCTACAGCTACAGTTTAAAGCAGGGGATTGATGATGGGTTTTTAGCACCTTATCGTGTGATAAGGATTGGGTTGAATGTGGATTTAGAAGGTTGGAGACCAACGGGTGGTAAAACTGACAAAGACGGAAATCCGGTTGAAGATAGAATTTACAACCGCAGAGATTTTGACCGTCATCTTGTAATAGAAGAACGCACCGACACAGTTGCAAAAAAACTTACTGAATTTTTGAAAGGGTACGACCGCTTTGCAAAGACGATTGTTTTTTGCCAGGACATTGACCATGCGGAAAGAATGAGAACTGCATTACAAAGACACAATAGTGATTTGGCTGCCGCTAATCACAAGTATATAATGCAGATTACGGGAGACAATGACGAAGGGAAACGAGAATTAGATAACTTCATTAACCCCGAAGAAACATATCCGGTTATCGCCTGCACATCCGAACTAATGACTACAGGCGTAGATGCTCAAACATGCAAAGTAATAGTGCTTGACAGCAACATTGCAAGCATGACCAAATTCAAACAAATTATTGGTAGAGGAACAAGAATCAACGAGGACTATAACAAACTTTATTTTACCATTCTTGATTTTAGAAACGCAACAGATTTGTTTGCCGACCCAAATTTTGACGGCAACCCGATAAAAATAAAACCAGTTACAGAAGAAACAGATTTAGGAAATATAGTTGACGAAGAAGAAAACAGCACCTCAACTATTATTGATGAAGAAACAGGAGAAGAAATAATTATTACTCCACCTTACATAAGAACACCAGAAGAATCTTTTGAACCAAACATTAGTGAGCCAAGAGAAAAGATTTATGTGAACGGAGTTGATGTTTCTATTTTGGTAAGCCGTGAGTTATACTTTGACCAAAACGGCAGACCAATAACCGCAAGTTTAAAAGACCATACGAAAGAAATTATCAAAGGGAAATTTGCTTCCTTAGATGATTTCTTAAACCGTTGGAACAATACAGAAAGGAAAGAAGCAATCATTCAGGAGTTGCAACAACAGGGTGTTTTAGTAGAGGCGTTGATGGAAGCCGTTGAAAATAATTGCGACTTGTTCGATTTGATTTGTCATATTGCTTACGACCAGCCGCCACTTACAAGAAAAGAGAGAGCTAATAATGTGAAGAAGCGTAACTACTTTACAAAGTATGGTGAGCAAAGCAGGAAAGTATTAGAAGCATTGCTTGACAAATATGCCGATGAAGGAATTGAAAACATTGAAAGCATGGAAGTATTAAAAGTAAAACCACTTACAGAGTTTGGCTCACCGGTAGAAATAATAAAAGAATTTGGCAGCAAAGAGAAATATTTGCAAGCAGTAAAAGAATTAGAAAACGAATTGTATAAATCAGCTTAAAATAAATAGGGACTATTGCGACTTGTGTGACGCAATGTAGCCCTCCGAGTCACAGCAGTCCCTAAAAGATAATGAAAGAAGAAAAAGCAAATAATAAAGGATTTATACCCCAGCATGGGGGTTATAAAAATCTGATAACTTATCAAAAATCTGAAATTATTTATGACGGCACTATTTATTTTACTAAAAGGTTCTTTCACAAATATGACCGCACCATCGATCAGATGGTACAGGCAGCAAGAAGTGGAAAACAGAATATTGTAGAAGCCAGTATGGCTTCTGGCACTTCTAAAGAAATGGAAATAAAATTAACCAATGTAGCACGGGCAAGTTTGGAAGAACTTAAAATTGACTTCCAGGATTTTCTTAGAACTCAAAAACTTCCCATTTGGGATATAGAGCATAAGTTAACTACCCGGTTTAGAGAAATAAATAAAACACCCAACGCTTCATACGCTACTTACCAAAAGGCAATAGAACACGAACAACCGGAAATTTGCGCTAATTCCATGATTTGCTTAATTAACATAGTGAGTTATTTATTGGCTCAACAAATAAAATCTTTGGAAAAGGCTTTTATGAATGAAGGTGGGCTCAGGGAAAGAATGACAAAAGCAAGAATTGAAACAAGAAATAATAAAAAGAATAATAAATGAGCAATATTTCAGGAACGATAGCAGCAATAAGAACAATCATGTGGCAAGACACAGGATTGAACGGAGATGCACAACGCATTGAGCAATTAGGTTGGATGCTATTCTTAAAAATATTTTCCGATAAGGATGTTGAAATGGAGTTGATGAATCCGAAATATAAATCTCCCATCCCTGCCGAATTTCATTGGATAAAAGAAAAAGGGAATTGGGCTGGTGATGACGAAGGCATGACGGGTGATGAATTGTTAGAGTTTGTTGACAGAAAACTTTTCCCTGCATTGCGTAACATCAATGTAAGCACGGGCAACCGCAGAGCATTGATAGTTCGTGAAGTGTTTGAAGGCAACAACAACTACATGAAAAGCGGAATCAACATTCGTAAAGTGTTGAACAAACTCAATGAAATTGATTTCAACATTGCAAAAGACCGCCATGCTTTTGGTGAGTTGTATGAAAGCATTTTAAAAGAATTGCAGAGTGCAGGTAAAAGCGGAGAGTTCTACACACCACGGGCAGTAACGCAATTTATTACCGACATCATTAACCCGCAAAGCGGGGAAAAAATTCTTGACCCTGCATGTGGCACAGGTGGTTTTCTCACTTGTGCAATTGAAAACTTAAAGAAGAAAGCAAACAGTGTAGATGCAAGAAAAGCATTGCAGGAAAATGTGGTTGGTTGGGAATACAAACCACTTCCCTATTTGTTGGCGACAACAAATTTAATTCTGCACGACATTGAAGTTCCCAACATTCGTTTTGGTGATGCATTGGACCAACCGTTAAGCAACTTCACAGAAAAAAACAGAGTTGATGTAATTATTGCCAATCCACCTTTCGGTGGAATTGTGGCAAATAACAACGAAAATAATTTCCCTCAAACATACAGGACAAAAGAAAGTGCTGACTTGTTTTTAATCTTGATGATACACTTGCTAAAGCACGGAGGCAGAGCAGGAATTGTTTTGCCTGATGGAAGTTTAACAGGCGATGGGGTGAAACAAAGAGTAAGACAAAAATTGTTAGAAGAATGTAACCTGCATACAATAATCCGTTTGCCTAATTCTGTTTTCAAACCTTATGCAACCGTTGCAACCAATCTTTTATTTTTTGAAAAAGGAAAGCCAACAAAAGATGTTTGGTATTACCAACACAAATATTTGGAAGGTGTAAAATCCTACTCCAAAACAAATCCGTTGAAGTTGGAAGAATTGGAGCCGATAAAAAAGTGGTGGAAAAAAAGAGGTGAAAGCGAAGTGAGTTGGAAAGTTTCTATTGATACCATTATTGAAAGAGGTTATGATTTGGATATTAAAAATCCAAACGCAGTGCAGGAAGAAAATGAAGAAACATCCAACGAAATACTTTCACGGATTGACACCGAACAAAATAAAATTCACAGCATTGTTGGAAAACTGAAAACACTTTTGGCTACAGAATGAAATATAAACTGAAAGAAATATGCAGCATTACCAAAGGTGCAACGGGGATTATGAAAGCCAGTGGCGGCAAATATCCGTTGGTGGCGTTGAGTGATACACGAAGAAGCCACAACGAATTTCAGTTTGATGCAAACGCAGTCATTGTTCCGCTTATCAGCAGTACAGGACACGGACATGCAAGCATGAAACGAGTGCATTACCAGGAAGGGAAATTTGCATTGGGCAATATTTTGTGTGCCGTAATTCCGAATGACGAAAAACAAGTGAACGCTAAATATTTGCATTTGTATTTGCAACAGTTTAAAGAAACTTTACTTGTGCCATTGATGAAAGGTGCAGCCAATGTGAGTTTGCCAATGAATAAATTGGCTGATGTAGAAATTGAAGTGCCGAGTTTGGAAAGACAATTAGAAATAATTGCATTGGAAGATAAAGCAGCCGAATTGAAAAATGAGCTGGAAGAAAAATTGCTTTTGCAAGATGGAGATGTAACCAAACTTCGTCAGGCACTTTTAAGAGAAGCCATGCAAGGCAAATTAGTAAAGCAAAATGCAAAAGACGGAAATGCAAAAGATTTGTTGGAGAAAATAAAAGTAGAGAAAACAAAGAGCAACAAAAAAGACCCGCCTGCCGGACGGGCAGGAAAACCATTACCACCAATCAAAGAGGAAGAAATTCCTTTTGCCATTCCTGATAATTGGGTGTGGTGTAGATTAGGAGATATTGTAAGAATTTCCTCTGGTGATGGATTGACTTCTTCTCAAATGGATAAGAATGGGAAAATACCTGTTTATGGTGGCAATGGTGTAAATGGCTATCACAATAAATTCAATATTGAAAAGGAAACCATTGTAATCGGTAGGGTGGGATATTATTGCGGTTGTGTTCATCTTACAGAAAAAAAAGCGTGGGTAACTGATAATGCTTTTATCGTTTCTTATTCAGAAGAAAATTTTAATCGTGAGTTTTTTATTCAACTTTTAAAGTGGGCTGAATTAGGTAAACAACAATTTGCAGGTTCACAACCTGTAATTTCAGGGCATAGAGTTTATCCAAAACTTATCCCCCTTCCCCCACTCTCCGAACAAAACCGCATTGTAAATAAGTTAGCCGAATTAATGAAACTTTGTGATGACTTGAAAGCAAGCATACAGGCAAGCAAAACAGAAAATGAAAAATTGTTGCAGGGTGCGTTGAGGGATGCGTTGAGAAAGGAAGAAGTAGAAGCATGATTATAAGACCCGAACTAAAACAATTCAACTTCCTTCCTGTTATTTAAAGTTGTTTATAATTCTTTGTTTGTCTTCGTTCTCTTTATCGTTCTTATGATAAAGTTCAATAAATGTTATTTTTCCTGCCTGTCCGGCAGGCAGGTGTTCAGCTTCAAAGTGAGCATAAATTAATCTCAACCCTGAGTTTACTCCACGACCTTTTAATGCTTTACAGGCAATCTTTTTTACTTTTATAACACAGGTTTCAATCCCTAATCCATTTATCCTAAAACTAAACGGAGGGCTTTCTCCAGGTTCATCGTTCAAGTCTTGTTTTACTACTTCTAAATCATCATTCAGTGTTCTAAATTTTTTTAGAAGATTTTTCAAGTCTTTTTTAAACTCCGGTAATTCATCAAAAATTATCTTGTTCATCTTCTTCATATACCCGTACTGAATATGGTGGCCGTCTGTAAAATGCTAATTCATAGTTAATGTCTTCATTATTGCCGGTTGCTTTCCATGGCTTATCACCATGAGAATAATTACTTACCATTGCGGCACTCCAATCACTCATTTGGTCAATCACTCTATCTATTACGTCTTTCTCACTTGCTTTCAATTCAGTTAAATCGGCTTTCACCAAAGGTAAGTAACGGGTTTGAGGATAGCCATGATATTCTGTTTTCACTCTTTGCAACTGACCTTTATCAATCATTTGCAAAACGATACTATCTAACTTTTGCGGAACCGGACCATAAGGCAACTTGCGATATTTTGCACCCGTTAAATGTTCTTCATACAATTCATAATAATTGAAGTCAGAAAAGTAAAGCAACTTATAAAGCACCGTTTCGCCAACATTTGGTTTGCCTGCACAACGTTCAAGAATATACAACAACACATTTTTAAACTTACTGACTTGCAATGACGGAACAGAAATTCGTTCATCAGCCTTCTTTGATTTTGCTTCGGCTTTGGCTTCCAAATCTTGATAAGCAGAAAAATCTTTAGAAACAAAATCATCTAAAGAAAATCCTAACACCATAGACAATCGTTGAAATTCAAGAACATCAACAGTTCTGTTTCCCAACTCTATTTGAGCCAAAGACGGTCTTGAAATCTTGACACTTTTCGCCAAATCTTCTTGAGACAACCCCTTCATTTTACGAAGTTCAGTTATCCTTTGGCCTATTTGCTTTTGTGACAGTTTTATGTTCATATCGGTTTTTATTTCAGTTCAACAGGACAAAAATAAGCATTGTTTTAAAACAAAACAAATATTTGTTCTAATTTAAGAACTACTTCCCGATGCACCATGTTAGGCACATTTGAAAGGCACACATGGCCAACACACAAAAGTCAATCATGCAGAAAAACTTGCCCTATTCCCACGCTTCCGGGATACACGCTGCTACTTTGGAGATAGTATTTAGGTTTGATACACTGAGACGAAAGGTGAACGTACAACAGAGGGGGCCAAATAAAGACTGCCGTAATTTAACTTCTACATTTCAATCATCATCGGTTCGGTGCGTACGAAATACCAATTCCCCTACTTCCGTAATCCTGTCTCTGGCATTTTAATATAACATTATAGCATAGTACAATCATTTGCCAGTAGCTTTGCAAAAAATACGGAGTATGAATAAGAAATTGTTTTGGTACGTTGGTTTTTTTGTGTTGCTTTTTATAGCCTATTACATTTATGTGTTTTCGCAAACAGACATTTCCCAATCAAGCCTACCGGTGGTAAATGCCAATGTGCAGCCCTTTACTTTTACCGATCAAAATGGTAAGCCGGTTACAGAAAGAAATGTAGAAGGTAAAGTGTATGTTACTGAATATTTTTTTACTACTTGTAAGGGCATTTGCCCGAAGATGAATGCCAACATGCGCAGGGTATATGATGAATTTAAAAACGACAGCAACTTTGTTATTCTTTCCCACACCTGCCTGCCAGAAACAGATTCGGTGCCCGTATTAAAAAAATACGAGAAAAAAATGCTAACCGGCAAACTGAAAAAAATTGAGGACGGATCTTATAAAATTGAAAATGACAGTAGCGCACAGTTTGCTGTAACAGCCAACCGTAGCTGGTATTTTGTAACCGGCCCCAAGGCAGAATTGTATGGCATGGCAAGGCATAGTTACCTGATAGATAATAATAAAACAGATACACTTACCAAAATGGCCGATCAGTTTATTCATACACAGTTTTTTGCTTTGGTAGATAAGCAAACAAGGGTTCGTGGCATATATGATGGCTTAAAGGAAGATGAAATACAAAAATTGTTACGGGATATTAAAGGGCTATTAAAAGAAAACTATCAGAACAGAAGTTTGAAATAAAG
>JAYTTM010000064.1:0-2712 GCA_043745055.1 Chitinophagaceae bacterium
AGTGGTATGTATGCCGATAAAAGTTCGTTCTTTAATACAGTGGTTGTGGCCAATTATACCCTAAGTTTTCAGCAATATAAACTTGCTTTTTTGATGGCAGAAAATGAACCTTATTTTGGCGAGGTACATGTGCTGGACATTGGGCTACACAAACAATTTGCTGCAGATGAGTCTACAGTTTTTGAGATGGTGGAAAAAGAAATGATCAGCCAAATCTACCGGCCTAGAAATCAATTTGCTCATAAAGGAAACTATGGTCATGCATTGTTGTATGCAGGTAGCAAAGGCATGATGGGAGCTGCGGTATTAACAGCCAAAGCCTGTTTGCGAAGTGGTGTTGGTTTACTAACAATGGCTGTACCTGAACTTGGCTGTAATATTTTGCAGACTACAGTTCCGGAAGCCATGTGCATAACAGATTCGGATGAAAAGTTTATGGAATATTGCTGGCATAAAAAAGCTGTTATTGGTATTGGCCCGGGCAGGGGAACCGGTACGGCTGCGGTTGAGGTGATCGATAATATAATTGAAAAATGGAAAGGTAACCTTGTGATGGATGCAGCGGCGCTGCAATATTTGGCGCTTTATCCTGCTAAGCAGCAATTACTAATACCCAATACCATTCTTACGCCACATCCTACAGAATTTGATCGTTGTTTTGGAGAGTTGGATAATGATTTTGAAAGAGTAGAACTGGCCATGCAGAAAGCAGCGGAATTAAAAATTTACATTGTACTTAAGGGGCATCATACGTTGATTGCTACCCCCGAAGGCAAAGGGTATTTCAATAATACCGGTAATGCCGGTATGGCAAAAGGTGGAAGCGGAGATGTACTAACGGGCATTATCACAGGCCTCCTTTCGCAAAGCTACAATCCTTTGCAGGCCTGTATGCTGGGTGTGTACTTACACGGGCTTGCCGGTGATATAGCTGCAGAAAAGTTTTCGCAGGAAGCAATGCAGGCAAGTGATATCATAGAAAACCTTGGGGCCGCATTTAAGGTTATTGAGAAAAGCATGTAGTTAAGTTATTGCTTAATTATTTCCCATCTTATATTTCAATAATCCGGTTGGTGTTTTCAGCAAAGCTATTGTAGCGGGGTACTATCAGCAAATAAATACAACTTTGATCTCTATTTACTAATAGATACCACATGCAACTTAATTGGATTTTCAAATCATTCCACCAGCTTACAGTAACTGAATTGTATGCTATCATGCAATTGCGAAATGAAGTTTTTTCTGTAGAACAAAATTGTGTGTACCAGGATGCAGATGATAAAGACCAGGCTTCTCATCATCTTGCCGGCTGGGATGGTAATAAGCTGGCTGCCTATTGCAGAATATTACCCGCTGGATTATCTTATGATTCACCAAGTATTGGCAGGGTGGTTTCTTCTCCGGCTTATCGAAAAAGCGGCTGCGGAAGAAAGCTGATGCAGCAAGCGATTGCCGAAACTTTGGCACAATTCAACCATCCTTTAATAACCATTAGTGCACAGTTCTACCTTCAAAAATTTTACAGTTCTCTTGGGTTTAAACAAATCAGCGATGTTTATGATGAAGATGGCATACCGCATATAAAGATGCAATTGAAGGCGGGGTTCTAAGTAAATAAGCAATAATTTGTTGTTTTGGCCGTTTATCAATTTTAGTGAAGGGTTATGTTGTTATTCCTTCGTTTAGCTATATAATTCTTTACTAATCCTTGTTATCCAAAGTATCCAAAATGGTTCCCTAATGAAAAATCATTTACAAACCTATATTCAAAAGCGTTTTTTCACTTTTATTTTTTCACTCTTTATTTATACTGCTGCGAATGCACAGCATTTAATATTGGGCAATGATGCGGTTCAAATTGAGGCTGGCTTAAATTTTGGACCCACATTTTTCCTGGGCGATTTGGGTGGCAAGGTGGGTAAAGGAACAACATTTATAAAAGACCTGAATTTTGAACTCACTAAATTAATGAAAGGTGCTTTTATTTCTATTTATCCTTCGGAATGGTATGGCATACGGCTGGCTGGCCAATACACTTATGTGGAAGGGAAAGATCCGTTGATAAATACCAATGGGGTAGATGAATTGTGGCGTAAGCAACGGAATCTTGATTTTAAAAGTAATATGTGGGAATTGTATGCTGCGGTAGAATTTTTTCCGCTTCAATATGCAAAAAAAAATGATGAAGAATATAACCCAAGACTCCGACCATATATTTTTGGTGGGCTGGGTGCTTTTCATTTTAATCCAAAGGGGTCAATAAAAGATCAGAATGGTAATGTAACCTGGCATGAGCTTCATCCTTTGAGGACAGAAGGACAGGGTTTTGCTGAATATCCTGATAAAAAGCCATACAATCTTACGCAATTGAACCTGCCATTTGGTGGTGGTTTCAAATACCTTGCCTCTGACAATATTAATCTTGCATTTGAATTGCTATACAGAAAAACATTTACTGATTATATTGATGATGTAAGTACTACTTATATTGATCCTAACCTATTCAATAAATATCTTTCCCCGGCAGATGCAAACATAGCTATTCAGATATACAATAAAACGCCCACAACGATTACTTCAAGAACAGAGCCGGGCCTGCAGCGGGGCAATTCAAAAAACAACGATGCTTATTTTTCTTTTCTATTTAAAATGAGCATAAGAATTATTGGAAATTTCGACAATGATTACAATAGAAACTCTTCAGCAAAAACA
>JAYTTM010000065.1:0-2700 GCA_043745055.1 Chitinophagaceae bacterium
TCATTTCTTTGCGCTGTACCACACCGTTAGCGTCTTTTTCTTCGTAATAAACCGTTTTTTTTGCACCATCTATCTCATTTACATTTACACTAAAATGAGGTTTAATATTGTAGTGGCTTATTAATTCAGTAAGTGTTGCCGCATATTCCTTTACACCAAATATTACGCTGCCACCGGATAAATAATGCACATCGCATTTATCCAGAATACCCTGTTTACGCCAATAGTCGCAGGCCAGGTACATTATTTTATGAGGGGCGCCACCGCATTTTACAGGGCTTACAGGATTGGTAAAAACAGCCGTACCCCCTTTGAAGTTTTTAATTACCTCCCAGGTGTAAGGCGCTACATTAAATGAGTAGTTACAACTAACATTGTTTTTGCCAAGCGTTTCTTTAAAGCCTTTAATTTTATTCCAGTCAAGCTGTATGCCGGGGCAAACAACAAGTGCATCATATTCATACGATGCACCACTTTTACAAACTACTTTATTTGCTTCAGGAATAAATGTTTCTACTGCATCTTTAATCCATGTAGTTCCCTTGGGAATGTAGTCTGCTTCGTTACGAACAGTTTTATTAATATCAAAAATACCTGCCCCTACTAATGTCCATGCCGGTTGGTAGTAATGTTTTTCTGATGGGTCAATAATACTTATTTCAAGGCTTTTATCTTTTTTCAAAAGCTGTGAAGCCACGGAGAGACCGGCATTACCGCCGCCAACTATAATTATTTTTTTTACAAGCATATTGTTGTTTTTTAAACTTGTGAAGAATGAAGGTATTCGTTATTAATAAAGTGAATGGCGACTTTTGTTACATTCTATGGCACTATTTATGCACTCCACAAAAAAGGCAACCTTGCAGCTGCCTTCTATAGTTGTTTTGCTCCGCATCTGCTATTGAACTGAGTTCCGGATTTCAGGACACTGATGCTTCATAGCAAAACAATTTCTCCAACATAAAAAATTATCCTTTCATCACTCACTTAAAACTGCGATTTTGAAAGCCTCCCTAAATTCTTGTCAGCCTGTAATACATTACCAATGCCTGCATATAAAAATATTAAACTTGTAAGTATGCGAAACAGCAGATTATGTTATTTTTTCATGGAAATAATTTAAAATTGCAGCATAGATGATATCTAATAAGCACTGGTTAAATTTAGGATGGAACATCATTAAATTTTGTATTCAGCACAAAACAAAATTATTTACTGTGCCCTGCTATTGCAACATAATTATGTAAGCAGGCAGCACTTAACCAGTGTATAATTCTATCCCGATTTATAAAATAACTGGTTCCCCTTTATTCACCCATTCATTCATACCGCCGGAAAAATTTACTACATTTTTGTAACCGTTCTTAGCAAGGATAGAGTAAGCAATGGCGGCCCTGTCGCCACTCTGGCAATGAATTATCACTTTTTTATCTCTACTTACTTTATCCAGGTTTTGTGGCAATGTTCCTACAAATACATTTTCTGCTTTAGCAATATGCCCGGTGTTGTATTCAGTTTCACCTCTTAAGTCAATCAGTTGAATACCATTCTTATTGATTAGTTCTTTTGCCTCGGCTAAATTTATGATGTTTGCTTTTTCCAATGTACCACCAGTAACTGTCCATACCGAAGTAGAGGGGACGTAGCCATACACATTATCCAATCCAATACGCATCAGTTTCCTGGTAAGGTCGTCTAACTGGCATTCATCAGCCAATAGCATAAATGGTTCATCATATTTTAAAAACCATCCTGCCCATGTGGCAAAAGTATTATTGCCTTGTATATTATAACTGCCAGGAATAAACCCTGCTTCAAAATCAACTTTATCTCTTGCATCAATCAACTTTATGCCTTTTGCCATTGCATCTTTTAATTCTTTTGACGAAAGTAATTTTTGCACAGGAACTTCGGTCAATAAAGGCCGGTCCACCTTATTCAGCTTTTTCATCATTGCAAAATACTTTGGTGGCTCGGGCTGGTCTTCCAGCAAGTATTTTACAAACCCGGGTTTATCATTTTCAAATTGCAATGCCCAGTTTCTTATTTTTTCGTAACCCACTGTGGTGCTTGGAACAGCACCCAAAGCCTTACCACAAGCACTGCCTGCACCATGGCCCGGCCATACCTGAATATAATCGGGTAATTCTGCAAATTTTTGAATAGAATTATACATCTGCAATGCACCTGCATCTGTAGTGCCAACTATACCTGCTGCTTTTTCCAGTAAATCGGGGCGGCCAATATCGCCTACAAAAACAAAGTCGCCAGTAAATAACATCACTGGTTTTGCAGAAGCAGGGTTATCTGTTAAAAGAAAACTGATGCTTTCAGGTGTGTGGCCGGGTGTATGCAACACATCAAAACTAAGATTGCCAATTTTAATTTTATCTCCGTCTTTTAATCCATGATGGGGAAATTCATATTCCCAACCTTCGCCACCTTCGTCAGACAAAAACATTTCTGCCCCGGTAAGTTTGGCCAACTCTCTTGAACCTGCCAGAAAATCGGCATGGATATGTGTTTCAAAAATGTGAGTGATCTTCATGTTGTTTTCCTTTGCAATTTCCAGGTAGGTATCCACATCCCTTTTAGCGTCAATAACAGCGGCTATGCCAGCCTTTTGACAACCGATGAAATAACTTGCCTGGGCAAGGCTTTTGTCGTAAACGTGTTGGAAAAACATAGTTATCTTTTTTT
>JAYTTM010000066.1:0-2694 GCA_043745055.1 Chitinophagaceae bacterium
TTTTTATTTAATCCCACAATATTAATATCAGCTTACTTGTAGCAGCACTCAATTTTTTATCCACCCAAAATTTGATTTATAAATCTACAGCTTTAAAACAGCCTATTTATCTGATTTATTTGTAGAACTAATTCCCCGTTTACAAACAGTATTTATTATAGGCACTTTAAACCCGTTGTTGCCATTGATTATCCCCTATTGGCATTGTTATTGAAAATAGATGATTGATAAAATAATTAACAGTAAAAAATCATGAAGAACATTAACATTTGTGGGGCAGTTTTTTTCGTCATCGTATGTAGTTTTTTTACTGCTTGCTCAGTATCAAAGGAAGCACAGACTCAAAAACAAATCATTAATGGAGACTGGACATTACAATCAATTAAAGTGGAAGGGTTGACTGGCTTATTTAATACAAAAGTATTTAATGAAGCCAACTCAAACTGTTTCAATGGCAGCTACTGGCATTTTTTTGCTAACACCGGCACCGGAACCTACAGCCTGCCAGGTGTTACAAATGACTGCATTGCAACTACAAGAAATATAAAGTGGTCCATATACGAGCCAAAGAATGAGGAGAAAAAATTCCAGTTTAAAAGACTGGATGACAAAGGAAATCCCATGGATGCCAACAATGGGTTCAGATTGAATATAGCTTCATTGACAACAACGAACATGCAATTAACATCAGACATTACAGCAGATAACAAGCCAGTTAAGATAGTTTACAACTTTATAAAAAAATAAATCAAATCAAAACATTATGAAACAGTTATTTGGAAAAACGATGTTATTTATGGCGGGTATTATAATACTAAGTGCAAGCTGCAGTACCACCAAAAAAATGAATAAAGAAGAAAAAGGAGTTGCAGTTGGGGCTGCTGGTGGTGCCGTCATCGGCGGTATAATTGGCAACAATGTAGGAAACAAAAAAAATACAGCTCTTGGTGCTATTATTGGCGCAGTGATAGGTGGCGCAGCTGGCGGTATTATCGGCAATAAAATGGACCGGCAGGCAGAAGTAATTAAACAAGAGATACCAGGTGCGGAAGTTACAAGAGTAGGTGAAGGCATCAATGTAACATTCAACGAAAACAACCCCGACGGATCAAAAGCTGGTGTTTATTTTGCTACAGATAAGTATGATATCAACTCAAATTCCACACTTGCTTTAAATAAACTAGTGAAAGTTTTTAACAGTTACCCTGAAACCAATATACTTATAGAAGGCCATACAGATAATGTAGGAGATGCCGGATACAACACAGCACTTTCAAAAAAACGGGCAACAGAGGTGGGTAATTTCATTACTGCACAAGGCATAGCGAAATCAAGGTTAACAGTAAAATGGTATGGCGAAACACAACCAAAAGTTGAAAACTCTAGTGATGCTAACAAGGCATTAAATAGAAGGGTGGAATTTGCAATTACTGCAAATGATAAAATGAAAGAAGAAGCTGCGAAAGAAGCTGCGAATAAAAATTAGTATTGGAGAAAAATTTTCTTTAGGAGCTGACTTATTGAATGCGACACTTCGAAAAACGAGGTTGTAATCTGGTACAGAATTAAATTAAAAAGAGGTTGCTTTTTTAAAAGCAGCCTCTTTTATTATCAACCTGAAATAGTATAGTTTAAGGTCTTAAAGTTGCACGTGGCCCACCTACTGCATATGTTGCCTGCATACGGGTTTTCTGGCCTGCGCTAAACATATACATACACAAATCGTCTGTGTAATCCATATAATTCATAGTCATCATCACAGGTGTTCCTGTACAAGTACTTCGAGTACCCGCAGCAGGACATCCATAATTTGCATTTGTATGTAAAGGAGTATCCCCAACTAAATCATCACCGCAGGTAGCATCACCCCAAATATGCCTCAAATTAAACCAATGGCCAACTTCGTGGGTAGCTGTTCTTCCTTGGTCATAGGTAGAAATATAATAACCGGCTGCATACTTTGCTTTGCTTCCAAAAGCAGAATTTAAAATAACTACGCCATCAGTTAATGAACTACCACCAGGGAATTGTGCGTAACCTAAAATTCCGCCACCCATACTACAAGCCCAAAGATTTAATTTTGTAGTAGGACTTGTAGGATTAATTCCACCACGGTTACTTTTCTTCATAGCATCATTGGTACTCCAACTTGTTTTTGTGGTGCCTTTTCTTACAACCGCATCCAAAACAAAACGAATTTTAGTGTCGAATGCTTTTACTCCTGTAAACACCCCCGGAACTAATCCAATATCTCCATTACTTCCTTTAAAATCTTCATTTAGTACATCAATTTGAGATTGAATCTGTGCAAGCGCAATATTCTCAGCAGCAATAATTGCAGGAGTAGCAGTATTGTATAAAACATTAACTACAACAGGGATAATCATTGAATCTCCGGAAAGCCGCTGCAGCTTTTGGTTTGATGCAAATTTATTTGTGAATGCTTCAACAGCATCCATTCTCCCTTTTAGTGACGGATCAGCTTTTAATTGTTCGTTCAGTACGTCCACTGAAGCACATTTACGTCCAGCAATTGGTGCAGTTTGTTCTTCGGGACTGGTGCTGGCGATGTCTGTAATTACTGTCTTTTGACAAGCACTTAAAATAACCGACCCTGCAATAAAAAGAATGAAGGTTTTTTTCATGTAGTTTAATTTTTTGGTGAGTAAGTAAAGTTAAAAGCGTAATCCCCTC
>JAYTTM010000067.1:0-9973 GCA_043745055.1 Chitinophagaceae bacterium
AAAAATTTAAAACAGAAAAGGAGCAGATAAGTTTACAGGCTGATCATTTAGTAGGTTTAAAGGGATTTTACAATTAATCCTAACTCAAAAGCCTCCATACTCAATGCATCGGCAACTAAACACTCGCCAATACGGGTTCTGCGAAGAGAACTGAGGTAACCACCACAACCCAATACAGCGCCAAAATCATTTGCCAAACTGCGGATGTAAGTTCCTGTGGAGCAAACCACTTTAAATGAAATAACAGGCAGGCTGATATCCGTGATTTTAAATTGATGAATGCTGATGGTACGGGCTTCCAGTTGTACATCTACTCCTCTTCTTGCCAGCTCATATAATGCCACGCCTTCTTTTTTGATAGCGGAATAGATGGGCGGAAATTGCTGAATGGTGCCGATAAATTGTTGGGTTGCATGGAGAATCGCCTCTACTGTAATATCATGGAAAGGCTTCATCTGCTCTGGCAAACTTTCCAGGTCGTAAGTAGGCGTTACAGCGCCCAATGTAATTTGGCCGGTATATTCCTTTTCAGCAGCCATGTATTCATTTATTTTTTTGGTAAACTTGCCTGTACAAACAATTAATAGCCCAGTTGCCAATGGATCGAGCGTTCCGGCATGGCCAATCTTTTTTATCTGTAACAAACCTCTCATTTTTCTAACCACATCAAAAGATGTCCAGTGAAGTGGTTTGTCAATTAAAATCATTTTACCCTCGGCAAAGGGTAATTGAATAGCAGGATCAATGGGCACCCTTTCTCTACGTGGTTCAGGAGCAGATTGCTCAATGCCTTCCGATAATTGTTTATCGTTGTACCGTTGCCGGTACGTTTCTTTGCGAGCCATGGGGTTATTTTGGCAAAGGTAACAACTATGAGGGCTGAATTAGAACCTTACAAAAAGTGTGGTTAATAAAGGGTTACCAACCTTTACTGAAAAGAATGATTGTTTAAAAACCCTTACTTTGCTGCTATGTTAAATGCACTGCATTATTTAATAAAAAAATATTTGTTAACAATTGTATTACTCATAATTTTTAGCAACGAAGTAACAGCACAGGTAGCAGGCTGTACCGATCCTTTAGCCAATAATTTCAATGCTGCAGCTACATTAAATGATGGTTCCTGCACTTACAATACTACCAGTTATACACCGCCTGTAAAAGTTAGCCATTTAAATGACACCCTACGTGAATCAAGCGGACTCCAGTTTGCCAATAATGGTTTGTGGACTTTCAATGATAGTGGTGGTGAAGCTGCTATTTATAAAATTGATACACTAAGCAATACTATTTTACAACGGGTTTATTTAATGGGGGCTACCAATAAAGATTGGGAAGATATTGCGTTTGATGGCACCTATTTTTATATCGGCGATTTTGGGAACAACCTTAACGGTGCAAGAACTGATTTAAAAATTTATAAATTCCCAATCAGCAGTATTCCTCCTCATGCAGATAATCCGGTTGTAAACATTTCCGCCAACCAGATTGATGTAATCAATTTTATGTATGCAGATCAGCCACAGCCGCCAGTTGTAACCAATAGCAACAACACAAAATTTGATTGTGAAGCTATGGTAGTCGATAACGGGCGAATACATTTATTTACCAAAGACTGGATAAATTTAACTACCACTCATTACATTATCAACAGCACAAATGCAGGTAATTATATTCTTTCACCAAAAGAAACATTGGCAACAAACTACCTGGTTACAGCTGCTGACAAACCAATTGGGCAGGAGTTAATTTCGTTACTTGGTTACCAAAAATCAGGATTTGCCAATCACTTTATTTTTTTACTGAGTAACTACAGCGACGGCTTTTATTTTAATGGCAATAAAAGAAAAATAAATTTACCGGATGTTACAGTTATGGGGCAAGCAGAAGGAATTGCCTTTAGAGACGACAGTACCGGATATATAAGCAATGAAAAATTTATAATTAATGGATTCAATATTACCATCAACCCAATGCTGAAGGCTTTCAACATCGGGCCTTATGTTTCAACCTTTATTAATAATTTTATTTTTACAGGAAACGGCAATTGGTCTGATGCCAGCAACTGGAAAAACAATAACCCACCTCCTGCAATATTGCCTGCAAATACTGCCATCATTATTAATCCTTTAGTTGATGGGGAATGTAAACTGGATATTGCTTACAGCATTTCATCCGGAAAAAAAATAACGATACTGGCAGGCAAAAAATTTTTGGTGCAGGGTAATCTTTATATCACTCAATAATTGTATTGGTAAAGATTAATTAGCCGTAGTTTAGGTGTTGAGATTATCTACTATTAATAATATACGGATTAAAAAATAGCGAATTAAAAACCTTTTTAAATCAGCAGGTTTAGTAGTAACTGCATTACTTTAATGCTCCATATAAACTGCCGCCTTTATCAAAAAAACGACTGATGCTTTTTTCTGTTGCTATATCCATAAGCACTGGCGGAGCATGGTGTGGCTTAATCCTGACATCCAGTACCAGCGGGCCATTACAGCCCCAATGTTTATTGATTGTAAAAGAATTAATGCCATATATGTCATGCGAAGGATTGCATCTTGTAAAACTCACCCATAAAAAATTACGGACTGTGGCTGCAATAAAAGCTGCATCATCTCCTACTACTATCATTGCTATTCCGCTACAATCAGCATAACTTAATTGATCGTTTAATTGCTCCATTTCCATATTGGCAGCAGCATTGTTGGTGAACGCTTTTGTTTGCAAACTAACAATACCGGGCAGCACCAATTGAGCATATTCAAATTCTTTTAAATCATTAAATGCTATCGGTACCGAAGTGGATAATTCTCTAATTTTTTCCCCATAAGCAGCTATCACAACCTTACTACCGCTATTGAGTGAAGTGCCGGAATAATCCAATGTATCGATGGTGGTGTTGGTGTAAAAATGTATGTCCCGTGCTAGGTTTATCCGCTCCAGTATATATTTTAAATAGGCCGGAATATCATGGGTAGAAATAGCGTTATCATTGCTGGCAGTAATGAATAAAAACTTAGCAAGACTTAATTGACCTGTGCCTAAAATATGATTAGCTATGGTTAGTATTTCTGCCGGCTGTTTAGTGGGTGTATAAGGCGTATACCGTTCGCTGCCGATGGCGAACAGCAAAGGATGTACGCCTGCTGCATCCACTGCATGCACTTCTTTTAACCCGGGAATTTCTGCCTGCAAAGCACTACCTGTCATCTCATGAATCAGTTGTCCAAAACTGGTATCTTCCTGCGGCGGACGACCAACAACCGTAAACGGCCAGATAGCATTTTTCTTTGCAAAAACCTTGTGTACTTTCATCAAAGGAAAGTCGTGTTGCAAACTGTAATATCCAAGGTGATCACCAAATGGCCCTTCGGGTTTGTTTTGCCCCGGATAAACTTCTCCGGTAATTACAAAATCAGCATCGGTGCTGAAGCAATGTCCATCTACATAACAATACCTGAAACGCCTGCCGCCTAACACACCTGCAAATGTCATTTCGCTAATACCTTCTGGCAGCGGCATTACAGCTGCAACGCTGTGTGATGGAGGCCCGCCTGCAAATATGGAAACTTTTAACGGCAGTCCTTTTTTATTTGCTTTAGTCTGGTGAACTCCAATGCCACGATGTAGTTGATAATGCAAGCCAATTTCTTTATCAGGCTCATATTCGTTGCCGGATAATTGTATACGATACATGCCGAGGTTGGCATTCATTATGCCCGGCTTATCCATGTCTTCCGTATATACTTGAGGCAGTGTTACAAAAGCGCCGCCATCCATTGGCCAGTGATGTATTTGTGGTATATCGCTGATCTTTATTTGCTGGAACATTACCGGACGCAGTATTGGATTTTTAAGTGGTAATGCCTTAAGCGCTGCAACACCTGTAGCAAAATTATCGATGGGATGCTTAATTGCTTTTACAGGATCATTCTTTAATTCAATCAATTGCTGTACCTGCTTAAGTGTATCTTTAAAAATAAATTTACTTCTTTGCAGCGTACCAAATATATTAGACGCAGCCCTGAATTTGCTGCCTTTTACGTTTTCAAATAATAATGCAGGTCCGCCGGCTTCATGCACTTTTAAATGAATGGCCGCCATTTGCAAATAAGGGTCTACTTCTTCTTTTACACGTGCCAGTTGTCCCGTACTTTCCAGGTGTAGTAAACATGCTTCTAATGATTGATATGCCATACGATTGGTTTCTGTGCAAATGTAAAACACTAAAGCAGTTGAAAGGTTGTTTGATTATTTAAGATAGTATCTCTGGGTGGATTTACAATTACGGCAACATCTGCTGATTAATTTGTTTTGCCGTTTAGGCGTTTAGGCGTTTTTTACTTTATCAACTCAACGGCTGAGGCCTTAACGGCGATTTACAGGTTTTTTATATTAAAATACAGCATTGTTAGATGAATCATAGCCGATCGAATACAATTTCGAATTTTCAAAGTCAAGCTCTCCTCTCCTTCGGAGAAAGGTTGGTGGTGAGGTAAAACGGGCTGCGAAATAAGCGCATGTTTTAATTAGCCTTCATTCTAAAATATTAGCATTAATTTCATCAAAATATTTCTATCAAAAAACTACGATTGTTATGAAAAAAATTATCTATTCTTCATCAATTTGCATTTGCCTTTTTGTTTTCAGCAATTGCATCAATGCGCAGGCTGTAAGCAATAATGTACGCCTCTCTCCTACCCTTAACCACATTGCATTTTATGTAACTAACTTACAAACAAGTACTGCATTTTATCAGCAAATTGTACAATTGGATACCATACCAGAACCCTTTCATGATGGCAAGCATACTTGGTTTGGCATTGGCCCCAAAAGCCACCTGCACTTGATTGAAGGGGCCGCTGCCGCAACAGTACATGATAAACATAGCCACCTTTGCTTTTCCGTTACATCACTAAAAAGCTTCATCAGCATGCTGGATAAAAACAACATAGATTATGAAAATTGGGCAGGAGATAAAAAGGGTGTCACTTTAAGGGTAGATGCCGTTCAACAAATCTATTTTAAAGATCCAGATGGATATTGGATAGAAATAAATGATGCTACTAAATAATGTTCTATCCAGCGGCAAAGCTGCTGTCTATTCATTTTCTAAACCCATTGCAGATCTTTTCATTTTGTAGGCGATCTCGTGACCAAGGTATTTTTCAATTCTTTTTTCTACAAAATAAATTAATGGGGTTAACAAAATTGCCATGGTAAATTTATAGGCATAATTTACCAAACAGATAGCAAGCACCAACTGCCACGTCCACCCCTTGCCAATTTTAAAAGCAATAAACAGTACAATAAAACTATCTACCAGTTGAGAAATTAACGTAGAGCCTGTAGCCCTTAACCAGATATTTTTATCGCCGGTGTATTTTTTTATTTTATGAAATACGGTTACGTCAACAATCTGACTAACCAAAAATGCAATAATGCTCCCGGCTATAATCCACATGCCTTGCCCAAAAACACCATTGAAGGCTTTGTTCATATCAGGTATGCCATCCTGCACACCAGTGCTGTACCAGAAATCCGCAGGAGGTACGCCCATGGCAAAATAAAACATGATAAATCCATACAATATTAATGCAACAGCAATGTAGGAAATTCTGCGAACAGCTTTAGGTCCGTAGTATTCATTTACAATATCTGTCAACACAAACTCCAGCGGCCAAAGTAATACACCACAGGTAAGGTTAAAGGAAAGCCCCTTTTGGCCAAAAAGTGTAAAATTTGAAGGTATAAGACCAAACAGTTTTTCTAATGAAAATATTTTACCGCCTATGCATTCTGCTATCAGTGCATTGGCTACAAAAAATGCTGTAAAAATTACAAACATTTTAGTAGGCTTGTCTTTGAGTAGAGTGTTTACCATTTAATAATTGCTAAAGAAAAAATAAAATATCTGAATAATAAAAAAAATAAAACTGGTACAGATTAACCACCTGGAAATGGATACAGTAATTTTTTAAAGTTAACAAAACCAAATCATAAGAATTGAAAATACCCACACCAACCGCTCAATTTTTTTAGGCATTATCAATAGACAATAGATTTTATAAAATAAAAAAATAAAATACTTGCACCAATAACATTATTAAATTAGCTGCCAATATCCAGACCGGCATTAATTGTTGTTTTTTTCTGAGTAAGTAATAAACTGAGAAAATGCAAAAAACAATATTAATAAATAATGCCATTATACCTAGAACGACTAATGTTCCGGTAACAAATGGTAAAGGAATTAAGTTATCCTGCAGTCCGCTTTTTTTTTGATTAAATTCAACATATCCAAGAATGATAAAAGCTATAAAGCCGAGATTACTAATAAAGGCAATTTTTGAAAAAAAACGCATAAATATGTTTATGATCTGTGATATTTTATTTTTGAAATCTGATGTGTATTCAGTGAATTATTAATTTCCATTCGGCTGTCAGTGGTCTATTAGCCATTCCTCCCGGCCAACATTGGAACAAAAGAAAAGTTTTCAAAAGCTTCTTCAGTAGTGCTGCCATCAGCATTTTTTGTTATTCGAAGCATTCGCTGGTGCTGACCTTCATCTAACGGTATCACCATTTTACCACCGGGCTTTAGTTGTGTTATTAATTTTGGCGGTATAAAAGGTGCAGCTGCTGTTATCAGTACTTTGTCGAAAGGCGCAAATGTTGGCAGACCTTCATAACCATCTCCATAAAAAAATTTAAGGTTGGTATGTTTGTGTTTAAACAGATATTGTTTAGATTTTTCAAACAATACTTTTTGCCTTTCGATGGTAAAAACTTTTACGCCTATCTCTGCCAGCACGGCTGCCTGGTACATGCTGCCCGTGCCTATTTCCAGCACTTTATCAAAAGGCTTTAACTGCAATAACTGGGTTTGATAAGCAACGGTGTAAGGCTGTGAAATGGTTTGTCCCTCGCTGATAGGAAAAGCCCTGTCTTCATACGCAATTTCATCAAAAGCACTATCCAAAAAAAAATGACGGGGTATATTGTTGATGGCGCCCAACACCTGTTCATCGGTAATTCCTTTTTCCCGTAAAACCTCCATTAGTCTTTTTCGCAAGCCTTTATGCCGGTATGTGTCTTCGTATTTTCTCATAAGCTGGTTGCAAGATAAAAAAATGCCGGCAACTTAGTACTGGCTAATGAAAAGAAAATCGACCAAAATTAATTGTACCTGGGCGTATGCTCATCAAAAAAACTGTTCATCGAATTATTCCAGTTGTTGAGCACTTCGTTTCTTGACTGGTTAAGGTACTGGTTGTTGTTGTTGTAAGCATCAGAAGCTTTGTTAATATCTTTTACTGCCTTGTTATAGGTATCTACAGCTGCTTTGGAAGGCTCATCTTTTTTCTCAAATTCTTTTTTTATAGACTCATACTGTTCTTTAATTAAATAATATTCGCTCACCGCATTTATTTTTTCGGTGGCTTCTTTTACATAAAAATTAAGAGACGCCTTACAAGCAGCTACCAATGAATTATCGCCCTGATATGGTTTAATATTATTTAATTTTTCAAGCCCTTGCTGTGCATACTTTAACAATGAATTTTTATTTTGTTCAATACCAGTAATATTTCCTTTTTCCATTGCTTCTACCAGGTACACTTCCTGCTTAAAAGGCTTAAAAAAAATGAGGTACACCTGTTTATAATATTCATTTACCTTACTGGCCTCTTCCATCATTTTCCCCAGTTCACTTTCATCTTTTAACATGGTAATATTGTTTTTACCAGCAAAGGTTAATTGAGCCTGGTGCAGCATTTCGTTGGTTTCATCCAATTTTTTATCTACCATTTCCTTAGCCAGCATATAGGCTTCCATATCATCGTAACTTTGTTCAGCTACTTCTGCCATGTTGATGATTTTTGCATAATCTTCGTTGAGTACATTGTAGTATAATTTCATAAAAGCTACTGCAGTATCCCTGTAGCTTTTGTCTGTTTTAGATGCAGGCATTCCGCTGATATTCATCCTGGCTTCCTGCACTTCATCCAGCAATTTTCCCCTGAGTGCATCTACTTTTTTAGCATTTCTTCCATGTGCAGATGCGCTTACATAACTCATGTATTTTTTAGAAATATTCAACTGCTGCTTACCAATAAAACTCATGTACTGCCCGGCTGTCTCATATTCCTGTGCCTGTAAAAAAAGAAGGTTGTTTAATAAAAAAATCAGCAAGAATAATTGTTTCATTTGTAGTTTTTTAAAAGTAATAAATATTAATTTAACCAATCACCAAATACCCTGTAAGCTTCAGCAATACCTTCATCATTTTGTAAATGTTCAATATAAATAGAATTAATTTCTTTACTGCGGTCTGTTGATTGTTTTATCCTTTCCCAATCAAAAATATTATTGGTAATTGCAAGCTGAATAACGGATGGGTTATCATCATTCAGTTTTTTATAAAGCTTTTTTGTATCAAGAAAATGGGCATAGTAAGTATTCCATTGCAGCGGTATACTTCTCCCGTTAAAATACGTATCCTGCCACAAATTAAATTGTTGTATTCCTTTGTAATAGTTACTGCCCTGCACCCGTTGATTACTTTTTTGTTGCAGCAGGGTGAGCGGTAATGCAGGTAATTTTTCATATACCCCTGCCTTACTTTTATCCGGTAACAATGCACTGGCATTTGCTTTTTCTTTAAACCTATCATTGCCATACAAACCGGGCAAAACAATATCCGGCTTTACACCTTCCCATTGGGTGGTGTTGCCATTTATCCGGTAAAATTTTGTTTCAGTTACTTTTACATAATCTTCATAATTTTTTGATGATATTGCCGTATTAGTATCCATGGGTAACACCTGTTGTGCAGTTCCTTTTCCATAGGTATTTTCACCCATTATTATTGCCCGGTTATAATCTTGCAGGGCTGCACTTACAAATTCACTGGCACTGGCGCTAGCTCCATTTATGAGTACAATCAACGGGTCATCATAAATTGTACCCCGGTTTGGATCTTTTAAAGAATGAACTACCCCGTTCTTTTCTTTTACAGAAGCCACCGGGCCAATATCAATAAAAATACCCGCTAATTGCATTGCTTCCCACATACTGCCGCCACCATTAAAACGTAAATCCAGTATGAGGCCTGCAATAGTATCCTTTTTTAATTTTACCATTTCTTTGCTAACATCATTGGCACAACCTTTATAGTTGGCCTGCGTACTTCCTTCTTCTTCCCTGCTATAAAAGCCAGGCAGATTGATATAACCAATATTCTTCTTACCATGTATTACATAACTTTTTACTACACTTTCTTCATCTACCAATTTTTCTTTATGAAGTGTTACAGTTTTTAATTCACCAGCTGCTGTACGAATTGTTACTACAACATCCGCTTCATTATTCCCACTAAAAAAATTTTCTAATGCGTCTTCATCTAAATCAGCAACTTCCTTTTCTTTTCCATTACTTTTTACTTTTGTAACTACATCGCCCATGTGTAGCTGACCGCTACGCCATGCGCTGCCACCGGGTTGCAGGTAATTGATGGTTACTTCGCCTTTATCATTTTTATCAATACCTATACCGGCACTAAATTCGTTGGCGCTCATTTCTGTTTCAAATTCCTTCTTCTCTTTCAGGTTCATATAAGTGGTGTGAGGATCGTAACACCATGCTATTGCATTTAAATATTCGTCCTGTAATGAATTATACAATTCTTGCTGGGTTGAAATAAGATTGCTGATGTATCTCAACTCTATTTTTTTAATTGCAGCTCTGGCTACTGCTTCCAATTCTTTGAAGTTAACCAATGGCTTAGCCGGGTCTTTTATGGAGTCTTCTACTTTTTCAGCAATGAAAGATAGTAACCGCCATTTTAAATACTGTTGCCAGCGTATAGTTAGTTCCTGCTCAGTTACGGCATAATTTTTAAATGGCCAATAGATATTATCCGGCTTGGTACAATCAATTGGTTTTGCTAAAAACGACTGAATAA
>JAYTTM010000068.1:0-9938 GCA_043745055.1 Chitinophagaceae bacterium
AAAAGTAAAAGCACGCCTAAATATTGGGCCATTGCCGGTTTGGTCATGATTTTTTTATCTAATGGCTATGAGTTAATAAAGGGCGTTCCTTTTTTTGAAATCGACGTTAAGAATATGCTTCACTTCACTAGTTTCAATCTTACGTTTATAGCGGTAGCATTGTTTTGTACGCTGCTTTTTTTTATGCTCAATGGCAGGGATATTGAAAAAGTTGGCGAGAATGTTTCAGAATATTTTGCCTTACTGTTTTTTGTATTGTGTGGTGTGGCAATAGCTGCCAGTTTTAATTCGTTGCTTACCTTGTTTCTGGGCATTGAAATATTGTCTATCCCTTTGTACATTCTTACAGGCAGCGATAAACGGAATCTTAAAAGCAACGAAGCTGCCTTAAAATATTTTTTAATGGGGTCATTCTCAACAGGTATTATGCTGATGGGGATTGCATTTATTTATGGCGGAAACACAAATGGTTCTTTTCTTATTGATAATATTAATTTAGGTGAAGGAGTTATGCCGCCGATGATTGCAATTGGGTTGGTATTTTTATTGATTGCAATGTCATTTAAAGTGTCAGCGGCGCCTTTTCATTTCTGGACACCAGATGTTTATGATGGGGCACCAACAGTATTCACCTCTTTTATGGCTACCATTGTAAAAGCCGCTGGTTTTATAGCATTCATCCGGCTGTTTGATAATGCCTTTGGAAAAACTCAGGGCCAATGGCAAACATTGATTGTAGTTATCACTGCGGCCACTTTATTAATTGGTAATCTCACTGCAGTATTCCAGCAAAGTGTAAAGCGCATGCTGGCTTACTCCAGCATTGCCCAGGCTGGTTTTATGTTATTGGCCATTTTTGCGCTGAATGATTATGCCAAAGAGGGTTTAATTCTTTATACCGCAGCCTATAGCCTGGCCACTATCGGTATTTTTGCTATACTCATTAAAATGAACGATTATACTATTGATGGGTTTAATGGATTGGCAAAGCAATATCCTGCAATTGCTGTTTGTGCCACAATATTTTTATTGTCATTAACTGGCATACCACTTACCGCCGGTTTCCAAAGTAAATTTTATATGTTATTGGCAGCCATAAAAAACGGACATCAAAGTTGGCTGGTTATTTTTGCAGTGCTGATGGCAGCAGTTAGTGCTTACTATTATTTTAAAATAATTCAGGCAATGTTTTTTAAAGAAAGCAACCAACAAACCGGAGCGCCAGCAATAATGGTTGAAGAAATAACACCTGCATTTACCTATCTTTTATATTTTACAGCCATGTTGATTATCGTACTTGGATTGTTTCCTAATCTGTTAACTACCTGGTTGTATTATTAAGCCCCATATCACTGCAGAAGAATGTAATCAACCTTTCAATAGTTTATTTTTATAAATAATCCGGTTAAAGTCTAACATTAAGCTATTGCAGTTGCAAGGGTTATTAATGGTTTGTTATTTAGGTGTTCATCTAACCTGCTAAACTACTAAACCCTCTAAACATTTATGGGGGAATTACTGTAGTACCACTTACTTACTAAACCATTAATTTGCCATTCATAAATAATGACGGTATAAATAATTATTCCCGTTTAACTTTATACAAGATATAATTGGCATGAAGACACTAGACTCACTTTCTCTTTCTTACAATACTATAAAAAGTAATCGGCTACGGACCGCTATTACAGTTATTATTATTGCTTTGGGTATCATGGCACTGATTGCAATAATAACCGCTGTAGAGGCTGTAAACCAAAGCCTCACCAAAAGTTTTTCTACCATGGGGGCCAATGCTTTCAGCCTTCGGTATAAAGAGAGAACTGTTCGGTTTGGCGGTGGGCCTGGTAGAGGTGATACTAAAAAAGTTAACCGCAATACTTTGGTAAAAAAATCAAGCGAAGGCAAGCCAATTACTTTTGAAGAGGCAAGGGGATTTAAAGAACGCTACAATTTTCCGGCAACTGTTGGGATTGCACTTTCTGGCCCCAGCGGAGTTGTTGTAAATACGGATACCAAAAAAACAAGCCCCGATGTAAGAGTTACAGGTGGCGATGAAAACTACCTTACATTAAATGGGTATGAGCTTGCTTTTGGCAGAGATTTTAATGAACTTGATGTAGAAAGCGGAAACAGTGTTTGTATTATTGGTAACGTAATTGCACAAAAACTATATGGTGATAATGTTGATAAAGCAATTGATAAAATTATTAGTGTAGCTAATAATAAATACCGTGTTATTGGCATATTAAAAGACAAAGGAAGCAGCGCATTTATGAATGCAGATAAAGTAGTAGTAACTACTTATAATAACATAAGACGAATTTATGGTTCCGAGGGTAAATCTTACAATATTGCAGTAATGGTAAATGATTTAAAGATGATGGATGTAGCAATTGGTGAGGCACAAGGTGCTTTTAGACCTGTAAGAAAGCTCGATATAAAAGAGGAGGATAATTTTTATGTTGATAAAAGCGACAGTATAGCTCAATCATTAATGAAGAATCTCGGCTTTTTAAAGTACGCCACGCTTGCAATAGCGTTAATTACTCTTATTGGAGCAGCTATCGGCTTAATGAATATTATGTTGGTTGCCGTAAACGAACGTACCAAAGAAATAGGATTAATTAAATCTTTAGGAGGCAAAGCTGGCGAAATTAGAGCTCAATTTTTATGGGAGTCAATTCTTATTAGTTTAATGGGAGCTTTAGTGGGAATAATTGCAGGTATTCTTTTTGGTAATATTGTGGCAGTTTTATTAAAAACTGGATTTGTGATACCATGGGTGTGGGTTATTGCTGGAGTTTTGGTATGTACATTGGTAGGGCTTGTTGCAGGACTTTATCCTGCTTTTAAAGCTGCCAAACTCGACCCAATAGTAGCACTCCGTTATGAATAGATGCACTCAAATTGTAAGACATTTTTATCAATAGAAAATACAAAGGGTTAGGCTGAAAAAAGTTTTAAAAAAAAATACAGCCTTTTTTCATTACTTCAATTTATTCATTATCTTGTGCTTCATCGATAGTAATTTTTCTCCAAAATTTTATTGATGGTATATATGTTTGTCATAGCATTGTATACAAATAAAATCAACTAAACATTTTTTAATTTAAATCACAAAAAAATCTGAACGTCATGGCAGAAACAAAATCAACTGCAACTGTAAAACCATCTACATCAGTACAGGCAAAAAAGTCAGGCAATTCCATTTCATTGCTAGCTCCCGTTATTTGTATTATAGCAGGATATATAATCTGGCGGTTTGTATTAGGAAACTCATCCGGATTTAGCAAACCAGGAACAGGTTTTTTTTGGCCAACACATGATGGCCCAAAAAATGCCTTGAATAAAATGTATTTGGGCGGAATTATTGTTCCAATCCTTTTGGGTACATTTTTAACCATGATTACTTTTGTGATCGAGCGTTTTTTAACAATTAGTAAAGCTACCGGTACTGGAAGCAATGCAGATTTTATCCGCAAAGTTCAATACCAACTGGCTAACAAAAATGTAGATGCCGCCATTGCCGAATGTGATAAGCAAAAAGGTAGTGTTGGTAATGTAATGAAGGCAGGTCTTCATCGTTACAAAGAAATGATTACCAATAATGAGCTGTCTACTGAGCAAAAAGTATTAGCTATTCAAAAAGAAGTTGAAGAAGCTACTTCCTTAGAACTGCCAATGTTGGAGAAAAACCTCGTGTTCTTGTCAACAATTGCATCTGTAGCAACCCTACTTGGATTGTTAGGCACAGTATTAGGTATGATTCGTTCTTTCTCTGCTTTAGGTGAAGGTGAAGGCGGTGGCGATGCAGCAAGCAAATTGTCAGTAGGTATTTCCGAGGCATTGTATAATACAGCATTAGGTATCGGTACATCAGCCTTTGCTATTATTTTCTACAACATTTTCACTACTAAAATTGATGGTATCACTTATGGTATTGATGAAAGCGGCTTTACATTAACACAAAGCTTTGCCTCATTGTACAAATAATTTTTGATCCTTTATGGAATCAATTCAATATTGAATCTATATTTTAAATATTTAGCAATATGGGAAGAGCGAAATTACCTCGTAAGAGTACAAGTATTGACATGACTGCAATGTGTGATGTTGCGTTCTTATTATTGACTTTTTTCATTCTGGCTACCAAGCAAAAGCCACCTGAGGCAGTTGCTGTAATTCCACCTACTTCGGTTTCTTCAAAGGCCGCTCCTGAAAAGTCAATTTTAATAACATTGACTAAAGAGGGTAAATGTTTTTTAATACTTGGGGATGAAACAAAAAAGAAAGATATTCTGAAAGACATCAACACTACAAAGGGTCTTGGCCTTTCTGATCAGGAACTTACTAAGTTTAACAAACTCAGTTTCATTGGAGTACCATTAGGGCAGGTAAAAAGTCTTTTGGCTCTGGACCAAATGCCACCTGCCGATAAATTGTTAGGTATTCCAATACAGGACAGCACCAATAATGAAATGGTAGATTGGATTAGAAGTATTACCAATGCCTACGCCGGAGGAGATCAGAAGGTATTGGAAGAGATGCTTCTTATCAAAGGAGACAATCTGTCTAAATATCCGGCTTTTAAAAACATTAAATTTGCACTAAAAAAGAACAACCTGTTTAAGTTCAGAATTGTTACAAACAGTGAGACGGTTCCAAATGGTTCTGAGTTGTATGTCAAGAATAAAGAGTTATTGGACAAGAAATAAATTTTAAACACTAAAACATATTTTTTATGGCAGAAATGGATACCTCGTCGGGTGGCGGACATAAGAAAGGTCCTGGCGTAAAAAAGAGTAAAAAGATGTCTACCCGGGTTGATTTAACCCCGATGGTTGATCTTGGTTTTTTGCTCATCACATTCTTTGTATTTACTACTACTATGAGTAAGCCAACTGCAATGAATATGAATGAGCCTAAAGATGATCCGGATCAGCAGTTGAAGGTAAAGCAATCAGGCGCTATGACCATTCTTTTGGGAAGCGATGACCAGGTTTATTACTACATGGGAGAGTTAACTGCAGATAATGCATCACAACAATTTAAAAGTACCAATTTTAAGGATATCCGTTCTGTGATATTGGATAAAAAGAAGGCTACGCCAATTGGTGACTTAATGTATATAATCAAATCGGATAAGGATGCTACTTTTAAAAATGCAATTGATATTCTGGATGAAATGGCCATTAATGATGTACCTCCAGGTCACTATGCAGAAGTAGATATGAGTCCGACGGAAGAGCAGCTGATTAAATTAACTGAGCAGGCCAACGGACTTAAATAACTAGTTTATGGAATTAAGTTAATTCCTGCATCTAAACAAAAAAGCATTCAGAAATGGAAACAAACAAAATTTTAAACGCAGATATTCTTGATATCATCTTTGATGGCAAGAATAAGCAGTATGGTGCATACGACCTTCGTAAGACCTATGATAGCAGGCTGAAAAAAGCACTCTTGCTAACCGCAGCTTTTGCTATCGTTATTTTTCTAAGCTCTGTTTTTGCAAATATCATTAGTAAAAAGGAAGTTGCTAAATTGGATGTAATAGATACGCAAATGGCAGAAATTAAAAAAGATGCACCACCACCTCCACCACCACCTCCACCGCCACCAACACCGCCTCCGCCTCCTGAAATTAATCAGATTAAATTTACACCTCCTAAAATTGTAAAGGATGAAGAGGTTAAACCTGAAGAGAAAATTGAAGAAATAAAGGAAGATCAGGTAATTAGTACTAAGACGGTTGAAAGTGATAATAAGCAACAAATAGTACAGGCTCCCGTGGATGACAAAGGTAGCCAGGTGGTAGAAGCTCCAAAGAGCGATGAAGAGGATAAAGTATTTACCAAGGTAGAGAATGAAGCGGAATTTCCTGGTGGAACTGCAGCCTGGACAAGGTACGTACAAAAAAATCTTGATGGTTTTAATCCTGCTGAAAATGGTGCGCCTCCGGGAAAGTACCAGGTTATTGTAAGATTCATTGTAAGTAAAGATGGCTCTATAAGTGACGTACAGGCAGAAACCAAATTTGGATATGGTATGGAAGATCAGGCGATTGCTTGTATAAAAAAAGGCCCTAAATGGAAGCCCGCTTTACAAAACGGACGTAATGTAAATGCTTATCGCAGGCAGCCTGTTACCTACGTAGTTCAAGAAGAGTAGGATAGCTTTTTAAAACTTTTCTATATTTCCCCTTTCAATTATTGAAAGGGGATTTTTTATGTAATAATCTTATGGAATCAGGTAGCCTTTTCATCTTATAAAAAAATAATTATGGCAACAATTGAAAATCACCAAACTAACAAACCGAAGAGAAAAAACTCATTTAAAAAAAAAGATACCAAAGTTGATTTGACCCCGATGGTTGATCTGGGATTTCTATTAATTACTTTTTTTGTATTTACTACCACAATGAGCACGCCAACAGTAATGAAGGTGGATATGCCTTTTAATAATACAACTGACTCAAATCCGGTTTGTAATTCCTGTGCACTTACTGTGCTTCTTTGCAATGAAGATGTTATCAAATATTATGAAGGTGATTTTACAACTGCACAAATCCAAACAACTAGTTATGATGGTATAAGGGAAGTTATCTCTAAGAAAAAGGAGTTAGTTAGGCGGGTAAGAGGCACAGCTGATGAGTTTGTACTAATAATAAAACCTACCGAGAAATCATCATTCAAGAACTTTGTAGACATAACAGATGAGGTTACTATAAACCAGGTTAAGCGTTACTATCTGGATGACGTTTCTTCGGTTGAGCAAAAATGGTTGTGACAAATACTGCAACGTAACAATAAAGTTGCCTGCACTAAATTTTTCCAAATTTTTTATAATAAGCAATTAATAATCCGGTAACCTCATTGTAGCTTAATTCTCCGGATGGTTGCTGGTTGTTGATTAGATATTTGATATAAAGCCATCTTACAATTGGTTCAGCAGGGTTTTTATGCCGCTTATTAAATTGACTCCATTCATGCAAATCAGCCTTAACTTCCGGTAGTAATTGATTGGCAAAATCTTTAACCGCTAAGGAATCAGTTTTAAATAAATTGCGTTGTGCATACAAGAATAAATCAAGGTATGCAGAGTAGTGAAAAAATGTATCCGTTGAAGCGCTAGCGGCCAAATAACCAACAAAGTTTGCCTCATCTTCTTTTGCATAACCTAGCTGGTGGGCAGTTTCATGGCAAAAAACATAAGGCTGTAAAAATAGCGGAACTGTAGTGTTAACCTGTGCTTCGCCGGTAAAAGGATTGTAGTATCCCATAAAACCAAGATAGTTGCCCAGCCAGCCCCATAAAGATGGTTTAATGGAGGAGGGGTGATTTGTTAAAAACGGGTATTGAATAGAAATATGTTCGTAAGCATCTTTTGTGCCTTCTTTTAATAACTTTGTAGAAAATGTATGTTGGCTTTTTTGTAAAATGGCTAGTTTGCTACTATTTACTTTATTTAATAGCATTGAATCAATTATCCGTAGGTCCCGGGGTTTAAATTTCTCCTGCCTTAAACCTAACTGAGTTGCAATACCCATTCTATTGTAATTCATTCCCCAAAAAACATTAAAAAATATATAGATTAGTAATAGCCATTTAATTGATTTTAAAGCAGAAATATACAGGCCATCCGTCGAAATGCTGTTGTGCATGTAAAATCGAAATGTTTGTACAACAGAATAAATTAACCAGATTACAAATACTCCATAAAACAAATCGCCTGCACTAAATGGCATCCAGCCTAATAAATACATTAATGATGCTGAGATATAGGGATAAATTCCAGTAGAATAATATTTTTCAATCCAGATAGTATTGATTGATATAAAGTGGATAATGATGGCAATTGATAGAAGTACTAAATTGGGCAACCATTTTTTAACTGTTTCCATATTACCTTAAAAATAGTAAAAATGCCTGTAGCAGATATTTTTTCTTGTTGAATACTTCAATTATTGTTAAAAAAGTTTACCTTTGCCGTCCTTTAAATCTGAGGTTATGGGAAAAAGAAAGCCTTTTGAAATAGCTTTTGTGGGTTTAAAGCCAGGCATACATGAGTTTTTGTATGAAATAGAAGATAGTTTTTTTGATGAAAACATCCCCCGTGAGTTTGAACATTGTATTGCAAAAGTAAAATTACAGTTAGATAAGAAAACTAATTTTTTCTTGTTGAAGTTTGAAATAGGGGGTAAGGCAGATGTTGTGTGCGATCGTTGCAGCAACGTTTTAACCAAGGACTTATGGGATGAATTTAATATGGTGGTTAAGATGGTTGACAACCCGGATGAGATGAATGAAAAGGAGGAAGACCCTGATATTCATTATATATCTAAAACGGAAAGCCACCTTTACCTGAACGACTGGATATATGAATTTGTGAGTTTGAGTGTACCAATGCAAAAGATGTGTAGCGAACAGGAGTTTGGTGGTGAAAAATGTAACACAGCGGTATTAGAAAAATTGAGGACAATGGAGGTGAAGGATAACGGACAAAATGCTAATACTATCTGGAAAGGATTAGATCAGTTTAAAAAAACAAGTAAGAAATCAAAGTAAAATAGCATTAATCAAATTTATAACAACACTTAAAATTAAAAAATATGCCAAATCCCAAACGCCGCCATTCGCAGCAACGCAGTGCAAAGAGAAGGACACATTATAAGGCTTCTGAAACTACTTTATCGGTAGATCCAACAACAGGCCTTACACATGTTCGTCACTGTGCTCACATTAGCGAAGGTAAACTTTACTACAAAGGACAAGTGGTTGCTGAAAAAGCACCGCTTAAGGCATAATATTTTTCAAATACTGCATTCTAAGTTCTACATTCGATAATCAGCATGTGGCACTTAGAATTTTTTATTTAATGTATCTACCATGAATATTGCATTAGACATGATGGGTGGCGATTATGCGCCTATAGAAGCAGTAAAAGGAATAAAAGCGTTTTTATCCGATGCCAGTAAATTTTTACCTAACCTCACATTAATTGGCGACCAGGACTCAATACAGCACTTGCTTTTGGAATATGGTATTGAAACTCACAATATTGCCATAGTTCATGCCAGCCAGGTAATAGAAATGCACGAACACCCCACTAAGGCTTTAAGAGAGAAAAAAGAATCTTCTATTGCAATCGGATTTCATTTGTTGGCCAAAGGTTTGGTTGATGCTTTTGTAAGTGCGGGCAATACCGGTGCAATGATGGTTGGCGCATTGTTCAGTATCAAAGCGATAGAAGGTGTAAGCAGGCCTACTATTGGCGGGTATTTCCCCCGGGAAAACGGTAAATTAGGTTTGCTGGTAGATGCCGGTATTAATGCAGATTGCAAGCCTGAAAATTTGGTGCAGTTTGCTTTATTGGGCTCTTTATTTGTTGAACATATCTGGGGCATCAACAATCCTAGAGTTGGGTTGATAAATTTGGGTGAAGAGGAAGGAAAGGGAAACTTACTTGCACAAGCAACCTATCCATTGCTAAAAGAAAACAATCAAATAAACTTTATTGGAAATATTGAAGGCAGAGATATATTAATAGACAAGGCAGACGTAATGGTTTGCGAGGGATTTACCGGTAATGTGGTATTAAAAATGGCTGAAAGTGTGTATGACATTGTACAACGCAGGGGTATACAAGACGAACACTTTGAACGATTTGATTTTGAAAAGTATGGAGGTGTACCCGTGCTGGGGGTTAACAAACCTGTAATAATTGGTCATGGTATTTCACATGCGATTGCTTTTAAAAACATGATTTTAATGGCACAAAAAATGATCGAGAAAGAACTGGTAAATAAAATGTCAGCGGTATTTTTTACTGAAAAGTAATAGAAATAAAATTGAAAAAGCCGATGATGAAGCGGCTTTTTTATTAGACATTCAATTCATTAAAAAGTCCTGCCTATCCTAACTCCAAAAAAAGAT
>JAYTTM010000069.1:0-2681 GCA_043745055.1 Chitinophagaceae bacterium
CTTTTTTCGTATGCCCGCTGCATCACAATTTCACCTGCCACTACCAATGTTTCCTTATTGGCAAGCCCAACCGCCTTGCCTTTATCTACTGCTTTTAAAGTTGGTTTTAAGCCGGCAAATCCCACAATACCTGCCAGCATCATATCATAACTGTCAAAGTCGGCTGTTTCTTCCAGCGCATCTTCACCGGCAAAAACCTTGGTATTGGTATTTGATAACGCCTCCTTTATTTTATTGTAAAGTGTTTCATCACCAATCACTACAGCGTTTGGCTTAAACTCCAATGCTTGTTTTATCAACAGGTCGGCATTGGTTTGTGCGGTTAAAATCTCTGCTTCAAATAACTCGGGGTTGGCACGGATAACTTCCAGTGCCTGGGTACCAATAGAACCGGTAGAACCGAATAAAGCGATGCGTTTTTTCTGAATGGCGTCGGCCATAGGAAATTTTATTTTATTGCCTTGCGGCTATTATACAATTCAATCTGATTAACGGATTGCTTATCAATCATACATTTACAAATCAAGCCAACTTACCAATAAACATGCCCCGATAAAGAGGCGTGAAGTTCTAACAAAGAAATTAAACTATAAAGAAAACTTATAAGATGGCAGAGAAAACCATTTTTTGATAATTAATGCTGGAGAAATTGCTGATTAACGCTGCTTTTATAGGCTTGCAAGAAAAACAACAGCCGTTGAGATTTACTTTAATAATTGCTCCAAAGCAATTTTGATTTTACCAAAATTAAACCGCTCCAAAACAGCATTCATGTTATGGCTTATTTGCTCATTGCATAAGTTGCCAATTGAACCTTCGTGGGTATGATTAAGTGCTGTATTGTATGTAAATTGTTGTTGCTCTATATCGTTGCCAATTTTTTTATAGGCATCCCTGAATGGCATTCCCTTCAAAACCAGTTTATTAACTTCCTCTACACTAAATAAAAACTGGTACTTTTTATCTTCCAAAATATTTTCTTTAACCTTAACATTGGTAAGCATTAAACCAGCCATTTGCAGGCAGGCCTGTAAATTTTCGAAAGCAGGAATGATATGCTCTTTCAGCAATTGTAAATCCCGGTGATAACCTGATGGCAGATTCACTGTCATCATCATAATCTCGTTGGGCAAGGCCTGTATGCGGTTGCAATGAGAGCGAATCAATTCAAATACATCCGGGTTTTTTTTGTGCGGCATAATGCTGCTGCCTGTTGTTAATTCATCCGGGAAACTGATGAAGCCAAAATTCTGGTTAAGAAACAGGCAGGCATCCATACTTAATTTGGAAAGTGTTGCTGCTATACTGGCCAATGCAGCTGATACAATGCGTTCAGTTTTGCCACGGCCCATTTGGGCATATACAACATTGTAATTTAAATCTGCAAAACCAAGTAATTCGGTTGTCATTGTCCGGTTGATGGGAAATGAGGAACCATAGCCTGCGGCAGAACCCAAAGGGTTTTTATTTACCACTTCAAACGCTGCCTGCAGGGTAATTAAATCGTCTACCAGGCTTTCGGCATAAGCCCCCAGCCATAAGCCAAAAGAGGAAGGCATAGCCAATTGCAAATGGGTATAGCCAGGTAACAAATGATTTTTATAAGTTTCACTTTGTTGTATCAATATATCAAAAAAAGTTTTTACTGCTGATGTGAGCTTTTCTATTTCGCTTCTTAAAAATAATTTTAAGTCAACTAAAACCTGGTCGTTTCTGCTTCTGGCGCTGTGAATTTTTTTACCTACATCACCCAGTTTTTTGGTGAGCATTAATTCTACCTGTGAGTGAATATCTTCTACTCCCTCGTCTAAAGAAAAAGAGCCCCTGCCCCCGTCCCCTGAAGGGGTGGAAGACAAGCCCTCATTGGTTTGAGAAGATATTATTTGTTGATAGATGTTCTTTAACTCGGCTACCAATAAATCTTTTTCATCGTTCTGCAATAATCCCACAGATGCAAGCATGGTTACATGTGCGATGGACCCTAGCACATCAAAAGGTGCTAAATATAAATCCAGTTTCCGGTCATTTCCTACAGTAAATTTTTCTACGCCCCCATCCCCTAAAGGGGAGATTAAATCTTTTTGCCAGAGTTTCATAAATTAATTTTGTTGCTATTTGCGAATGTTGAAAGATGAATAAAGAACAAATTGTACAAGTGAGTGACACAACGATGATGCTATGAAAAACAAAAGTTGGTTAAAAAAAAATACTAATTATTCCTCAAATTTATCATATAATTTGTTCAACCATTTTGATATACGTATTGATTCCATCTTCAATTTCTGATAAATAAATAAACTCATCTGCGGTATGGCTTCTGGCACTGTCACCGGGGCCCATCTTTAACGTTGGAAACGGCATCAGCGCTTTATCGGATGTGGTAGGCGAACCATAATACCCTTTACCAAGGTTGATGCCAGCCTTTACCAACGGGTGATTTAGGGCAATGGAAGTTGACTTCATCCTGGTGGTACGTGGCTTAAACTGGCTTTTTAAATTAGCTTTTAAGGCCTCTAAAATTTCCTCAAATGTGTACATTTCATTTACCCGTACATCAATTACAAATTTGCATTGCGCAGGTATCACATTGTGCTGTTTGTTATCGGTATCTATAACGGTAACGGTGAGCCGGCTTTCGCCCAGCAGATCGCTTACTTTATCAAATTGATAATTCCTTATCC
>JAYTTM010000070.1:0-2680 GCA_043745055.1 Chitinophagaceae bacterium
GCCAGGCACTCACTTCTACATTTTGTTCTTTAGCTATTTCCAACAAAGCAATTTCGGTTGGGTCGCCTTTTATAGTTTCACCATCAGTAGCATCGTTGTTTAAAGCAAATGCATGCAACAGTAACGAAACATCGTCCTGTTGATTGATGGCGGATAAATCATTTCTTTCGTACAATTGCCCGTTCACAAAAACCTGTTCTACATACATTTTATTTTTAGTAAGTGTACCGGTTTTATCAGTGCATATATAAGTAACAGACCCCAATGTTTCTACAGCAGGTAATTTTCTGATTAAGCTATTATGCCGAATCATTCTTTTAGCAGCCAACGCCAGGCTAATAGTAATAACAGCAGGCAATGCTTCGGGGATAGCAGCTACCGCCAATGAAATGCTGGTCATCACCATTTTAAAAATATCTTCTCCCCGCAACCAACCAGCCACAAAAAATAAAATGCATAAAAACAACACCAGTATAGATAATTTTTTGCCGAACGATGCCATGCGTTGTTGTAGCGGTGTAAGCACTTCATCTCCCTGCAGCATTTTCGCAATAAGGCCTAGTTCTGTTTGCATGCCAGTGGCTACTACCATGCCGCTGCCTCTGCCATACGTTACAAACGTACCTTTAAATGCCATATTTTTTCTATCTCCAATAGGCAAATCATCTGCTGCCAACGCATCGGTGATTTTATCTACAGCATGTGATTCGCCGGTAAGCGCCGCTTCCTCAATTTTTAAGTTGATGGATTCGATGATTCGTATATCTGCCGGTACGGCATTGCCTGCTTCTAACATTACTACATCGCCGGGCACTAATTCCAATGCGGATAAGAATGTTACTTTTCCATCACGCAAAACTTTTGCCTGCGTAATTGCCATTTGTTTTAACGCATGCATGGCTTTTTCAGCACGGTACTCCTGAATAAAACCAACTACTGCATTTAATAACACGATGACAAGAATGACGATAGTATCTGTAAGGTCGCCAATGATGCCGGATACAATTGCAGCCGCCAGTAATATTAAAATCATCACATCTTTAAACTGCCCCAAAAAAATTCCGGCAATTGTTTTCTTCTTTCCTTCCTGTAGCTGGTTGGGGCCAACCTGCAATATTTTTTCTGCTGCTATGGATGCAGACAAGCCCTGTGCATTGGAGCCTAAAGTTTTAAAAACATCCGTTATGGTTTGTTTGTACCAGTTCATAAAAAAATTTACCTACACCGATTAATGTTGTAACTAAAAGTTATTTGAAACCTCTTTTTTGAGAATCATTTATTTGAAGTATAAAGTATTTTTGGTTTAATTTTTATTGAAAACGAGTAGTGGCACTTTTGCTTCAAAAGATAACTCCTCTGCTTTGCTTGACAGGAAAAGTTTTTGAAAAAATGTTCTTTGCTGATTTGTAAACATGATTACTACCGATGGCTTTTTTATCCTGATTTGTATTTCCAGGTTTTCAATCAACGAATGTGTACCATCATTTTTTTCAAAATATAATTTCAACCCGTATTTGAACTCTTTCTTAAAAGCTGATTCAATCGTTTTTTCATCAAATGAAATTTCATCAGGCCATGTAAAATGGACTACTTCAATTTTTGTTTTAAGCGGCTGTGCAAAAGCAACTACTTTTTCTATTTCGGTTCTATAGTTTCGTAAATCAGTAGCATACAATATACTTTTTATATCAGCCACTTTGTAGTTTTTAGGAACAGCAAGTACCGGTATTTCTGACTTTGTAATGAGATTGCCGGTATTGGTGCCAAATATTTTTTTAAACTTTCCAGCCCCTCTTGTACTGATGCAGATATAATCAATACCGGAAGTTTCCCTGCAATACTCAAGAATAGAAATATCAGCACTGATACCCTCGATAATGATAGTAGAATATTTACCCACTTTCACATTCATTTGCCGATATATACCTGCAATAAACTTTTCAAATTTTGTGCTGTATAATTCTTTTTCCTTTTCAGCAAATTTCTCAAAATAGGCATCCGACCATCGGGTAGCTCTCAAAATATAAAGTACATGCACAAATACTAATTCAATTTTTTGCTGAGAAGCCCAATGAATCGCAAATCGAACTCCACTTTTTGAATTAGCGGAAAAATCAGTTGGAACAAGTATTTTTTTCATACTAAAGTACTTTTAGTTGTACTGTAATGTACTCCTTTAAACTTTAGCAACTGATGAGAAATGTCATTTCAAATTATGATTGTTGTTATTATTAAATTACCCGACAACTTTGGCTCATAAAGCCAGGCTTACAGTAAAAATTTTCTTCTAATATGCCAAATTTATTTATTGTGTTGAGCAGGGTAATTTTTATGTTCAATACTGTTTTGTCTGCAGGGTGTTGGGTGGGCATGGTGCTTTGGCATTTTTAGTTCTTTGCAAGGCACACAAAACCCCGACACAAGCCAACCTTGCAAAGAACTAAAAATGCCAACGCACTGCCCACCCACCCCGGCTGACGAATTAGTATCATCTTTGTTTCGACAATTTAGAGACAACTCTTTACTGAGCAACCAAGCCCACCCACCACCCAACTGAATAAATTCTATTACGCTTTGCCCACAATGCCAGGTGGGAAAACTGGAGCTGATCTGTATTGATTACGGCCGTTCATCAGCCAATACTGTGCTTCGGTTAACAGCCGCCGAAAGCAGTACTACA
>JAYTTM010000071.1:0-2678 GCA_043745055.1 Chitinophagaceae bacterium
TTGCTGTTACCTTTTACTTATATATCTTTATTGGGCAGCGGTTGTGGGCTGGACGTTAAAACGTCCAGCCCTGCGGCAAGCCCTGATCGTTATGCGTCAGCTTAAAAGAAGTCCCTACAAATGACAAACAACAAACTAAATAAGGACGAAAAGCAAATAGAACTGCTAAAATATCGTGACTTAGTTTTGGCGACACTTGATTATTACCTTGACAATAAGGAAACACAAATTAAAACAGCGGACTTCGACTCTATTGAACATTACAAAGGACTGAAAACACAAACTGAAGATCACTTTCAAAAAGGTAGACTGACAAGACTAAAACAATGGTTTCGTGACTTGACAGAAATGCAAGTTGAAACGGGATATTTAAAGTTCTATAAATATTTGCAAGACAAAACGAAGTATGAAATTGACATTTTTAAATCCTATTTCCAACGAGTTGACAAAGTGATTGAGAAAGGAAAAATCACAACTGACAATCAATTTTATGATACCAACGTTATGGTTGACCAACTATGCCAAAATGAACTAGTTGACAATAGGAAAATAGAGATTTTAAACAACCTGTTGGCGAACTACGAACAACGAAAATCACGGCAGTCAAGAAAGCCGAACGCATAACAAAGGTATTGCTGCAAGCAGGGCAGGACGTCGTTATCTTCCGCTGCAGTTCGCTTTCAGCTTCGGTTTGGGGCAGGACAAGCATCGCTGAACTTGTGTTTGTTATCTTTTACTTTTATTTCTTTATTCATCATCGGTTGGGGGCAGACATAGCAATGAATTCCCTGCCTGCAGCAATACCCGACCGTTAGCCGACACCCAATTAGCGGCCACTCAAATATTCAGCAGAGGACAATTTTCAACTTCAAAATAGTGACAAAAGGGATTAAAAACGTAAGTTTGCACAGACAGATTAAACAACAATATTGAATGATAGAAAAAGTTGCGAAACCATTTTTAAAATGGGCAGGTGGGAAAACCCAACTGCTTAATGACATTGAAAAGGCATTACCTAAAGTCAAAAAAAGTGCTTGTTGGTTTTGCAAAAAGTCCAGACGTTGTTGCAATGTAAACGGAGTCTCGCAAAATTTCTACCCCATTTATTCTTGTATTCTCAACACCGTCATTTTTTAAAAATCTCTGTGTATAATTCGAACCACTCCACGTCAAAGTAAAAAGGTTGTCACGATAAGCTCCAACTAAACTGTCTTTTATATTATAATAATTACTTGTCGTCATTATCGAATTTATTCCGCTGTATTCTTGCCAATTGTCGCCATTATCTGAAGAAATTAAAAGTCTATTCCATTCTGCATGTGCATATACTTTGCCTTGCCATTCGTAAAACGCATCAACGGTGGCCGGATTATAAACTTTATTAAAGCCATGAAACCGCGAAGTAAAAGTTGTACTGATTGTCGAAACGCACTGGCTTGTAACGGACACGGCTTGGCGATGTGGTGGAATTTGAAAATCGTCAAGCCCGGAACCGCAGCCCAATAAAAATACAAAAGACGAAGTTAACAAACAAAAGCCCAACAGAATTACGTCCGCCGAAACTGCTGCTGATAGCGATAAAATGCCGAAGCTAACAACGTCCAGCCACCATATTGCCAAACCGCCTGTTGGCTGCTGTACACGTCAGAATAGTTTAAGTCCAACTGCTAAACTTAAAGAGCCGAAATCTTTTTTTATTGTGTTGCCCCGATTAAAAATATTGATGTATGAAATTTTACCTGTCCACCTTTGTGATTTAGGAAAATAAAAACCTAAAGAAGGTTTTATGCCAAACAATGTCTGCCCACTTATAAAACTGGGTCCGACCACAACTGATAAATAAATGTTTTTTGTCGGATTAAATGAAGTGCCGACAAAAAGATTTACCATACCTCGAACGTCATTTAATGGAGTCCCAGTAGAGTCAGTCCTAAAAACTCTGTCATCTTCTAAGTAGATGTCCCCAGTTAGTTCAATTGTCGGTTTAAACTTAGTCTTGTTATTTAAAAATGTTTGAAGTCCGAGCCCAATACCCCATGGATTGTTACCCTTTGTAACGTCAGACAGTGTTGTATTGAATTGTGTCAATAGGTAGGTTGATATTTTTTTCTGTGTCTGTCCAAAAGAAGATGTCAAAATGAAGCAGCGTAGAAATGCCGTAATTACTTTTTGCATAGAGTGATGGTTTTGTAGCAGCCAACGAACAGGGCTTGAAGCAGGTGGGATATTTGGAATACGTCAGCCCACAACTGAAGTAAAATAGAATTACAAAACTCAAAAATAACTTACAAATGAACAATAATATTACTTCTGCTGGAACTCAAGTTGATAGCAGCACAAAAGATAAATTACTTCCGTCCGCCCCACTTGCAGCAATACCCCTGTTGAACCAACACCTACGGTGAAGGCTGCAAATGTCCACTAAAAATACGACCTTCCCTTTTCATTAAAACAAATTCATCATGAAAAAAAAATGAGTACACTAAAGTAACCCTGTTGCCAGAGGCACAGGAAGCCTTGCAACAAATGCACGCCGTGCTAAGTGCCAAACACTATTCTCCCCGAACCATCCGCAATTACATGCAGGAGATGCGGTATCTTTTTGCTTATCATTGCGATCTGCTGCCAGGCACCATCGTTAGTAAGGACATCATTTGCTACATTAATTTTATTGTGAA
>JAYTTM010000072.1:0-9911 GCA_043745055.1 Chitinophagaceae bacterium
ATGGTGCCCATACCACTACCGGTTTATATGTGGATGTATTTACTGCGGTGAATGGCTGCGACAGTACCCGGACACTAACGCTTACGGTGAACCCAACAAAAGCGCTAACAGTAAATGCTGGTATCTGCGAAGGGGAAACTTATTTTGCCGGTGGCAGATTACAAACCCGGACAGGTGTTTATTTTGATACAGCCCAAACCTATCTTGGCTGCGATTCTATTAAAACAACCAACCTTACAGTGCATCCCAATCCTCGGCCTAACCTTGGCGAAGACAGGGGCATTTGTAAGGATACTACTTACACCATGAACCCCGGAAGTTTTGCCCGTTATATTTGGCAGGATGGCGACACTTCGGCCACTTACACCACTGCTGTTTTGGGTAAGTATTTTGTGGAAGTAAAAACTGAATTTGGTTGCAAGGGTTCGGATACTATCTTGCTGAATTCGGTACTGCCACGGCCAGCAAATTTTTTACCTGCTGATAGTAATCTTTGCAAAGGGAACATCTTACAAATAGCGGCTCCCGGCTACAAAACATATCAATGGAATACAGGCAGTATTAACAGTTTTATCGACATCACTAACACGGGTATATACATGTTGCAAGTAACAGATCGCTTCGATTGCCTTGGCAGTGATTCTCTGAAGATTTTCTTTTATACCGATTGCATTATCATCGGAATACCTAGTGCCTTTACCCCCAACCGGGACGGCTTAAATGAAACATTCAAACCATTTATTCCTGCACCTGTTACCAACTATCGCATGCAAATATTTAACCGTGCCGGCCAGCTATTATTTGAAACCCAGGACTACAAAAAAGGATGGGATGGCAGCTTTAAAGGCAATCCTCAGGACCCTGCGGCCTATGTGTATTACATCACACTAAGAGATTACAAAGGCAATATTGAAAAACGAAAAGGAAGTTTTGTATTGATACGATAACAAGTATTTCTTACACCCATGTAAATGGGCTTTGTGAAGCTATATGTGTAACTTTTATGCCGGACATTTTTGGTTGTAGCCAGTCAGCAAACCACCACATGCCGGGCTCTTCACTTACAGCGTGACCAAGTATAATAAGGGAGATATCATGACCAAGTAAACGGGCATCCCGAACGTACTCTGCGGTTTCCCATTCATGCACTTCCCCTACAATCAGTACATCAGGGCTATCCTTTTCTGCAAACTTTATTTGCATTTGTCCTCCGCCAGATCCCGGTATAAGAGTTATTTTTTTACAGGATTTGTTCAGGTCACCTATCACTCTTACGTGATCGATGGATAGTGACTTCTTCATGTGCTCCGCAATATTTTTTAGCGACGCAGCAGGAATGATAAAAGTTTGTTCGCCTGGTTTTGTAAAGTTTTCCCATCCAGCTTTTTTTGTTACGCCGCAGAAAACGCCATCCGGCTTAAATGAGTGTATATAATCGTGAAAGCGCCAAACAGTGATATTATGTTTTGCCAGTAAAGCATCTTTCTCACTCACCACTTTATTTTCACCAGTCCATTTTTTATCATCCGTATGATTGTAAAAAGTTGGCTCATGTGCAATGATGAAATTGGCGTTTAATTTCACCGCTTCTTTAATTACATTGATTGTAGCAAACATGGTGGTAACAATGCCCGTTACTTTATTGTCTGCGCTGCCGCTCTTGATGGTATCAACTGTTTCTTTAAAAGGAGCGCCGGGAATGTCTTTTATTATCAAATCAATTACCTGCTGTATAGTGAGATCAAAAGAGGGACTGCTTGCGACTAATGAAAATGCCGGCAAACTCATCAATGAACTTGCTAAAGCTGCTTTTAAGCCGGTTGTAATAAATGTTCTCCTTTGTAAAGATTGTTCAAGAGAAATGTCTGTAGCAGCTTTTTTTTGCATGATGAACTTATTAAAAATGTTAAGAAAAATAAAGTGCAATAAATTTATAAAGATAAGGGTGATGATTATGGGTGCAATTTAAGTTAGATTGCTATTGGATGTTGCGCTGTATTTAAAAATAGAAAAAGTGTAAATCGCAATTAAGGCGTTCAGCCGTTGAATTAGCAAAGAAAAAAAAGTAGTTATACCATAACGGCAAAAAAACTGCTGCGACAATTATATATAGACCATTGTTAGCTGACTGATCACTACTGGAATACAATTTCGAATTTTCAGAGTCAAGCTCCCCTCTCCTTTGGACTACCGTGTACCCACAAGTTTAACTGATAAAAATTAAGATCTTTAACAGATGTTAGAACAAATTAATTTCTTTCCAGATTTTGCTGGTTCATTTGGGTACAAGCTTATAGAAAAGCGTGCCACCGGGGCACTGCGTAAATTAGTTGTTGGTCGCAGCAGCAGTATCAGGCAGGTTTCAGAAAGCCAGTTCCAGCAAAAAGCCTTTTACTGGTTATTAGATAATGAAAAATTTAGCCAACAAAATATTGAACGGGTTATTACAGAGCGATGTGGTGAGTTGTGTAAAGGCCGTCAAGTACTGGGCTTTCAGGATATAATTGAAATGAACCTTGAGCCACATCGTGGCCGTATAAAAGCAGATAGCGGTATAGGCAAAACTACTAAGGAAGGCATTAACGTTTTTTTTTGCACCCCTGTTTTGTGGTGGATGCAGATAATGGTACAGCCCTTGGTTACTCCTATATTGATTTGTTGCATAGGGAACAAACCGGACATGATCGCCACGAACGGGCTTATAAAAAGCAGTTGATATAAACAAAGGAGTCTTATAAATGGATAGCAGCAGCAACGCAAAGCCGAACCATACTGGCTGATGCCTTTATGGTACCGATAGTAGCAGACAGGGAAGCAGATATTTATGATTTGTTTGGCCGTTATGGAACATCCGATTTAAAATTGTTGATACGTTCCAGTAGCAACCGTCAAATAAATGATGGTAAATAAAAGATAGAGGGACATCTTGCAAAGCAACCTGCAAAGCATTGTTATACCATTGAGGTAAAAGGCGATATCCGTAAAGGTATCAAAAAGCGAAAGGTAGAACTGGAATTGAAATGGACTCAGGTTGAGCTACGTAAGCCAGCCTCCTGCAATGATGCATCGTTGCCATCACCAACAAAAGTAAGCTTGGTAGAGGCCAAAGAAAAAGGCAAAGCTGGTGGCATCAGTTGGCAGCTATACACTACACACCAAGTAACTACAGCCGAGCAAGCCTTGCAAATAATACAATGATATAAGCAACGCTGGTACATCGAACAAACAATGTAATCCACATAATCCCACCACATTAAAATGGGCAACATGGGTAATAGCCTGGCTGGGCGGATGGAAAGGATATGCATCACAAAGAAGACCCGGCCCAATTGTTTTGCATAGAGGATTTATTAAGTTCTACCAACTGTACCAGGGTTGGATATTGGCTAAAAACTTTTTTAAAGATGTGGGTACACAGTAGTTCAAAGAAGAGGGGCTGGGGTAAGGTCATCTATAAATTAAAATCCCGGCTAGTAGTTAAATAAATTTTCCTGCTAACCTGTTTTTTATGTTTTCTCCACAGCTGAATTATATGTTTTCCAATTGCCACTTTTAATATAGCCGAAAGACATCAGGAAGATACAACTCCAGTATACCAGCTCATTACTCCATGCCATTGGCAGCGATATATAATTCACCTTCATAAATACCCATGTATAAACGAGGTAAATACCAATAGCAATTATTTCAATAGCCAGGTTGATGGTTGTTTTACCAGTACCCGTAACGCCATTGAGCCAGATATTGGCTACACTCATAATTAATAAACCAGCAGATACCATTCTTAGTACCGGGATACCTTGCTGAATAAAACTTTCATCCTGCCCAAAGAGTGTGAAAAAAGGTACGGGAAAAATATTGATGGCAGCGCACATAAGTAAACAGGCGCCAATGCTCCACATCATAATTTTATTAATGGCCTCCATCACTTTATATTGCTTTTTTTGCCCCATTAAATTACTAACCATATTATTGCAGGTGGCAGAAAAGGCCCATACAAAAACGCCAATAAATCCAAAAATATTTCGCATGGTATTGCTGATGGCTTTGGCTGTTTCATCGTGCCTTGCTTCAATTAAAAAAAAGAAAGCAAGCCAGGTGGTAACACTTATTACAAACTGAAAAATTAAAGGTGTTGCAACACGGATAATTTCTTTTGATGTTGATTTATCGAATTTAAAATTTTGCAACAGTGCATATTCTTTTTTCAGACCTGTTTTATACAACACTACCAACACAACAACAAACCCACTGCATTCAGCAATTACAGACGCAACTGCGGCACCATTAAACCCCATTGCAGGAAAACCTCCATGGCCAAAAATGAGCAGGTAATCTAAAATGATATTAACAACTGTTTCTGCAATAAAACCAAAAATGAGGTATCGGCTATTAAGTGAGGATACCAAAAAAGCATTCCCCATTTGAAAGAGGTATAAAAAGGGCAACCCCAAAATTCTTATTTTTAAAAAAGAAATTTCTTGCGGATATGCCCTTGGGTCGGCTACGGCATGCAAAATATAAGGAGCTATCAACCAGGTTATCAATATTCCTATAAATGCATATTGAATACTGATTCGGATACCCTGAACTAAAATAATTTTAAAAGCATTGGTATCATCACTGCCGGCATGCCTTGAAAAAACGGATTGCATGCCACTGTTTAAGCCATGGCCAGCTACTGCAAAAATTAAATAGAATACACCTGTTATACCTGCGTTTCCCAGTGCTTCAATGCTGAGGTGTCCTAAAAAAATGCTATTGGTAAGCATATTGATTTGTGGAACCAGTATTGCCAAGGTTAAGGGCAAGGCAATAGATAGTATCTGTTTATTGGTTACTTGTACTTTTAAATCCTTTATTGATGCTTCACTTTCCATAAGTTTGCAAAAATATCTTATTTTGCCTACCTAAATATAACCATTGAACCCAAGCTTTACTATACAATCGAAGGATAATTTACCACATCAAAGCCGCCTGGTTATAGAAATAAGTTTATGGGGAATATCTTATGTGGTAATTAGTGAAGATAATATATGCATGACATTGATCTGCTACCATTATCCTGCTGATTCTGTTTTGGATAAAGCTGCCATCTTTATAAAACAATCTGTTGCTGACCATCCAATATTGCAGAAAAAGTTCTCTAAAATTACCATTATATATGCGTTTCCAACAGCCATGCTGGTTCCGATACAGCTTATAAACAGCGTAAACACAAAAGAAATACTTGAGTTGCAACAGGGCGATGTTAGTGACGCTTATATTAGGAGTGATTTTAATTATAAGGAAGGCATTCAAACAATTTATGCTGTACCCAAGCAAATTGATGCAGTGTTATCATACTTATTTTCAGCTGACATAAGCATGCATCAATATGGACTGTTACCAACAATAGGCACTTTTAAGAAGCAGCATTTGTATTGCATTTTTGGTATTGGACAGTTTACTGCAATGCTTTTTAAAGAAGGCAAACTTCAATGCTTACAATCCTATACTTTTAAAGTACCGGAGGATATTACCTTTTTTATGTTGCAGCTATGCGAAAGTTTTGGAATACCTGCAGATGATGTAGAGCTTCAGTTAAATGGTATGATCGATCAAAAATCAAATCTGTATGAGGAGCTCCATAATTATTTTCTTCAAATTAAATTTGGAACCCTGCCAGGTAATTTTACTTATCCTGAAGATTTTAACCAATATCCGGATCATTATTTTAGTTATTTATTTGAAATGATAGCATGCGTATAATTAGTGGAACGCATGGTGGCAAAAAAATAAGTCCGCCAGCTAATATGCCCCATACAAGGCCAACAACAGATATTGCCAAAGAAGGCCTTTTTAATGTGTTGCAAAACAATCTTGAGTTTGAGCATTTAAAAACCCTTGATTTATTTGGCGGTACCGGGTGCATCAGTTACGAACTGGCAAGCCGGGGCGTACCTGATCTTACAATTGTTGAGAAGGACAATCATATGTATGATTTTATTAAAAAGACATCGAAAGAATTGGGATTGGAAAATTTTAAACTGATAAAAAGCGATGTGTTTAAGTTTATAGAAAGCTGCCAGGAACAATATGATTTTATTTTTGCAGGGCCTCCCTATGCCCTTGGTACTATTGATGATTTACCGCTGCAGATACTAGAAAAAAAATTATTAAAACCTGATGGATGGTTTGTATTGGAGCATACCCCACGAAACGATTACAAAAAATTTGAACATTACAAAGCTGTAAGAAATTATGGCACTACAATCTTTTCTATCTTTATAGCCTAGCAAATTGTAAAGGATGATTTTTTACATTTTTTAAGTTACTAAAATGATTAAATGCAACCTGCGGCATATTTATAAAGAGCGGCGCCAACAGCTAAAAAATTCGCAGTTAACTATATTGAACGATCTGTTGCTGATACAGTTTCAAAAACTACCTGTTGATATACCAGCACTAATAATGACCTATGCACCCATTGCAAGGTGGAACGAATTTGATCCACAGTTAATTACAGATTACTGCTATTTTAATAACCCCGGACAACAATTATTTTATCCATTGATTACAGATGTGGAGGCCGTTTCAACAATGATGCCGGTGTTGGTAAATGATGCTACTACTTTTGAATTGAGTGCGTTTGGGTTTAGTCAGCCAGTTGATGGTATTCATGTGTCACCGGAGGACATTGACATGGTAATTGTGCCACTATTGGCTTTTGATGAAAAAGGCTATCGTGTTGGTTATGGAAAAGGGTATTACGACAAGTTTCTAAAAAAATGCCGTAAAGATGTTATAAAAGTTGGCTTTAGTTATTTTGAACCGGTAGATGCCATCCAGGATATTAATGTTTATGATGTGCCGTTAGACTATTGTATTACTCACGAAAAAATCTATATTTTTTAAACCTTAATTCACTTGTTTTGCTAAAGAGCTTTAGATACCTTCTACTTCCTATTTCTCTGGTATATGGCATTGTGGTATGGCTGCGAAACTGGCTCTTTGATAAAAATATATTGAAGTCTGCTGCATTTAATTTTCCTGTTATTTGTGTGGGTAACCTTGCTGTTGGCGGTACCGGAAAAACGCCTATGGTTGAATACCTTATTCGTTTATTGAAACATGAGTATTTTGTTGCTACTATCAGCAGGGGGTATAAAAGAAAAACGAAGGGGTTTGGTATTGCCAACGAAAATACCACAGCATTGGAAATAGGAGATGAGCCGATGCAGTTTCATAAAAAATTTCCTGAAATTACTGTTGCAGTGGGCGAAGAAAGATTGGTAGCCATTCCGCATCTTTTGCAGGAAAGGCCTAACACAGAAGTAATCATTTTAGATGACGCCTTTCAACACAGGCAAGTAAAGGCTGGCCTGAATATTTTATTGACCGAATACAAAGATTTATATACCCGTGATTTTCCCCTGCCGGGTGGTGATTTAAGAGATGTAAGATCAAGTGCCCAAAGAGCAGAAATAGTAATTGTAACAAAATGTAATCCGGATTTACCAGTAACAGAGAGAGATTCCATTGCATTAGAGCTTCAATTATCTCCATCACAGTGTCTTTATTTTAGTAGTATTTTATATGGTAAACCATACCATTTATTTAGTAAGCAACTAACCACATTAAGCGAATACAAAGACCTTTTGTTGATTTGTGGTATTGCCAATCCAAAGCCTCTCAAAGATTTTCTTACTTCGCAGGTGCACAGCTATGATATGCTGCGCTATCCAGATCATCATATATTTGATAGTGACGATTTGCTAGATATAAAAAAGCATTTTGAAAAAATAAAATCTGAAAAAAAAATAATTATAACTACCGAAAAAGACGGGGTTCGGCTACAAAAATTTGAACAGGAACTTGCATCATACCCGGTTTATGTTTTACCGATTGAACATGCTATTTTATTTAATAAAGCACCGGAGTTTCACCAGCAGATCATCAATTTTATAACCGCATTTAAAAGGTAAATCTACTTTAAAAAATAAGCGGAAATTATAACGGGTTAAAGTGCCCGTATAATTTCCGCAATCAGGTAATGATAGTATTATGCAATTAAAAATGCCACCTTACAAATGCCTCCATGGCAGCATACTGCGTAAGGCCCAACTGTGCATATAATTTAGCGGTGTTGCTATTGCGTTCTTCTGCCCGTTGCCAAAATTCCCGGTCATCGCTTCCCTGAAAAGGCACACTATCTTTTTGTGATTGGTGGATGAAAATACCATTGCGTTTTTTCATTACCTGGTCTGGGCTCATGGGTACGGCCATTTCTATTTCTGTAATATCCCACTCTTGCCAGGCGCCTTTGTACAACCACAGCCAGCAATCATTTACCCAGGTAGCACCGCTTTGTTTAATTCGTTGAAGTGCTTCCACAACAACATCAAAACAAACTTTGTGTGTGCCATGAGGATCTGCAAAATCACCGGCACAAAACAATTGATGCGGCTGTAATTTATTGAGGAGTGCCATGGTGATTTCAACATCGGCTTCGCCCATTGGATTTTTTTCGATAGTCCCGGTTTCATAAAATGGCAGGTTTTGAAAATGCGCCCTGTCTTCTGTTAAACCTACATATTTGCAAGTGGCTTTTGCTTCGCATCTCCGTATTAAACCCTTGATGGCTCTTATTTCTGCAGTATCTTTTTCGCTGGTTTTTTTATTTTTTAAAAAACTGGTTGCACCATCCAGTATTTTTCTGCTCATGGTATCATCAATGTCAAACATGTTTTCAAAACCAACCGCAAAGTCAATAAAACGGGTTACAAACTCATCAGTTACTGCAATGTTTCCGCTGGTTTGGTAGGCCACATGCACTTCATGCCCCTGGTCGTGCAGGCGCATAAATGTGCCACCCATACTAATGATATCATCATCTGGGTGAGGGGAGAAGATGATGGCTTTTTTTGGATAGGGGTCGCTACGTTCAGGATGGTTATCCCTTTTGCCAGTTGATTTACCAGCTGGCCATCCGGTAATGCTATCCCTCAGTAAATAAAATACCAGTAGGTTTATTTCATATGCATCTCCTTTCTCTACCAGCAAATCGCTTAGGCCATTATCGTTGTAATCATTGTTGGTGAGGCTAAGTACCGGCTTATGTAATTTCAAAGCCAGGTAAACAACAGCTTTCTTCATCATCATATCTGTCCATACACATTCACCAGTAAGCCATGGGTTTTTAAATCTCGTCAATTCACTGGCGGCTGTTTCATCTATTACAAAAGTGCAATTATCGTGGTTTTGAAGCAATGATGCCGGTACTTCTTCCGTATCATCCAGCTCAACGGATTGTTGTATAACCGGTGCTTTGGCCCGGCCCCAGGCCATTAAAATGATTCGTTTGGATTTTAAAATAGTGCTGATACCCATCGTGATTGCCATGCGTGGCACTTCACTCATATTACCAAACTCATAGGAGTTAGCAATACGGGTGCTGTTATCCAGATTCGTCAGTCTTGTTTTGGTGTAGATGCCGCTGCCCGGCTCGTTAAAACCAATGTGGCCGTTGCTACCTATTCCAAGAATCTGCAAGTCTAAACCACCTGCTGCTTCTATTTGTTTATCATAACTAAGGCAATGCTCTTTTACCTGATCTTTGGCTACCATACCATCTGGCAGGTGGTAATTGTTAGGGTCTATATCCGTTTGTTCAAACAGGTTTTTCCGCATAAAGTAGTGATAGCTTTGCAGTGCATCTTTCTCCATGGGATAATACTGATCCAGGTTAAAGGTGATAACATTTTTAAAACTTAATCCATCTTCCTGGTGCATTTTTACCAGTTCTGCATATAACGATTTTGGAGTAGAACCAGTTGCAAGACCAATCACACATTTTTGTCCGGCAGCTTCTTTTTCCTGAATTAAAAGGGCTATTTGCTGCGCTACATAGGCAGATCCTTGTTTTGGGT
>JAYTTM010000073.1:0-2676 GCA_043745055.1 Chitinophagaceae bacterium
AAATACGGCTTAGAAAATGAAATATATGCCTGCATCCATACTTTTGGAAAAGCAATAGGGTTGCATGGTGCAGCCATTACCGGCAGCTCTGTTCTACGAAATTTTTTAATCAACCAGGCAAGATCTTTCATATATACCACGGCCTTACCGCCACATAATTATTTGCAGATTCAACAGGCTTATCAATTATTACCCTCGGGCAAACGCAAATCTTTGCATGCGTTGGTAGAATACTTCAGGCAGGCCATTGCTGCCAATAAAGACATTACTTTTATCGACAGCCACTCTCCCATTCAGGGCATTATAGTAGGTGATAATTTTGCGACTAAAGCATTGGCCAATCACCTAATTAAAAAAGGCTTTTTTGTGAGACCAATACTTTCTCCCACTGTACCGGTTGGTAAAGAACGGATAAGAATTTGTATTCATTCTTTTAATACAGAGGAGCAGATAGATGGATTGATGAATTCAATCATACAATTTATTTCTTTGTAATAAAGCATTACAAAAGACAGGCATCAATCACAGAAATAAGATTTTTAAGCTGATTGCTTCATTTCCCATACAGATGTATTAAGTTTTTAAAAAAATGAATCATTAATTAACTTTACCAAAACAATAAATATGGATACAACATTGCTAAATAGAATTACCACTAATCCTTCAATATTAACAGGAAAACCTGTTTTTAGAGGAATGCGGATTTCAGTTGAACAAATATTAAAAATGCTTGCAAGAGGTATTGGCCAATCGGATATTATTATTGAATATCCAATGTTGGAAATTGATGACATTAAAGCATGCTTGCTGGCTGGCTGAAAGCCTTGATAAATCAGTACGATTCTGAAATACATACGTTAAATTTGGTTAAAATTAATTTCTATGTCATCAAAAGAAATGAAAAAGCAATTGATCGATAAAATCCTATCGACGGACGATCACACAATTCTTGCAGAAGTCTATAGGATACTAGAAGTAAGTACACAAGAAATTGATATGATAATGTTAACTAATGATCAAAAATCTGAAATTGATAAAGGGATACGAGATATTGAAGAAGGTAGATATTTAACAAACGAAGCCGCTAATACTGAAATAATCGAATGGCTAAAAAAATAGTTTGGTCGGAGAAAGCTCAAAATGACAGAAAGGAAATTTTGCTATATTGGAAAAATAGAAATAAGTCGATAGTCTACAGCAAAAAGTTAAACGAGTTATTTAATGATGCAGCAGAAATCATTGCGACATTCCCGAAAATAGGTAAGCCTTCGGGACATAAAGATTCCCGTATTAAGATTGTAAAAGACTATCTGCTGGTTTATAAAGAGTTTGATTCCTTTATAAGCATAATAACAATTTGGGATACGAGACAAAATCCACTTAAACTCGAAATAATTCTTGAGTAATCCTTCAGCAAATCCCACCCGTTATATGCGGCAAATAATATTTCTAACAAAACAACAACTGCAACATAATTAAAATAGAATTATTCATTTGCTGAGTATATTCGTGTAGGTAAATCAATAGAAAACTGACTATAAAATATGAACGATAAAATAATTGTAATGAGGGGTCAACCAGGTTTACAATAACTCCTGCAAAGTATCTACAACTTAACAACAGATATTTCACAGTCCCATTTATTATTTTTCCCATTCAACTAAATAATTAATTTTTTTATGAGCATCATCATAGCAGGCATCCACACTGGCATCGGTAAAACAATCTGCTCCGCAGTTATCTGCCAGGCATTGGGATATGATTACTGGAAACCAGTGCAGGCAGGAGATTTAGACAATTCAGACAGTATTTTTATTCAACGAAATGTTTCCAATGCTGCCTGCAAAATTCATCCGGAAAGATATCGTTTGCTAACGCCCATGTCGCCCCATAAAGCTGCCGAAATAGATGGCATCAGCATTGCAAAAGAAGATTTTATTTTACCAAGATCTACCAACCCGATTGTAGTAGAAACAGCAGGTGGAATTATGAGTCCGTTGGCGGATAATTTATTAAACATCGATTTGATGGAGCACCTGCAACTACCGGTGATACTGGTTTCTAATAATTACCTGGGCAGCATCAATCACACGTTGTTAACAGTGGCTGCAATGCAACAAAGAAACATTTCAATCAAGGGTATTGTATTTATCGGCGTGGAGGTTTCATCCTCCAGACAATTCATCCTGCAATACACCCAGGTTCCCCTGCTATTTTCTATTCCGCTATTCGAAAAAACAGATGCTGCCACAATAGCTACTTTTGCTGCAAACAATACAATCAAATGCTGAGCAACGAAGCAACCAAATACATCTGGCATCCATTTACACAAATGAAAACGGCTGCGCTGCCTGTACAAATCAGCAGGGCAAAAGATTGCACATTGTATGCAGCAAACGGAACACAATACGTTGATGCAATTGCCTCCTGGTGGGTAAATATTCACGGGCATTGCAACGAATACATTGCAGGCAAAATTGCAGCGCAGGCACTTACGCTGGAGCATGTGATATTTGCAGGTTTTACTCATACGCCTGCCATTGATTTGGCCAAAACGTTAATCAGTATTTTGCCTAACCATTTTGCAAAAGTATTTTTTTCGGATGATGGCAGCACCTGTGTGGAAGTGGCTTTAAAAATGGCTATCCAATATTGGCACAACCAGGGCATCACCCA
>JAYTTM010000074.1:0-9872 GCA_043745055.1 Chitinophagaceae bacterium
TTTGATTTCCTTAAAAAATGATATTACCCGGGATATTTATAAAGATTTCTGAAAATGATGTTGGATAGTTTTATAAAAGAATAACAGTAGTTGTTTCTATGTAGGATACACCAATAAAATGCAAGATTATCAAATAAAATATCCTGCAACATTACTTAAACGGTAAATTAATTTACAGCAATAGCAGTTATATTTACCGTTCATTTTTCAAACAAATTATTCAGTCATGAAGAAAAACTTAGTCCTCCTGTTAGTTGTATTGCTGCACATTACTGCAATGGCGCAGCCGGGTAAATACCAATGGCAACAAGCTACTACTGCCGGCTACACATACAAATATGTAACCAACGACCCTGCCAAGGCCAGATTTTATACGTTGAAAAACGGATTAACGGTAATCCTTAGTCCAACCAACAAAGACCCCCGTATTCAATGCTATGTTGCAACCAAAGCGGGCAGCAAAACAGATCCTGCAGATCATACCGGACTTGCACACTACCTGGAGCACATGTTGTTTAAAGGAACAAATAAATACGGCTCATTGAATTGGACAAAAGAAAAACCCGAACTGGATAAAATAAATGCCCTTTATGAGCAATACAATAAAACAACTGATACAGAAAAAAGGAAAGCAATCTACCACCAAATTGATTCTGTAAGCGGTGTGGCTGCCACATTTGCTATTGCCAACGAATACGATAAAATGATGAGCAGTATGGGTGCACAAGGCACTAATGCCTTTACATCATTTGAGCAAACAGTTTACACAGATGATATACCTGCAAATGCAACAGATAAATACCTGAAAGTACAGGGCGAAAGATTTCGCAGCCCGGTATTCAGGATTTTTCATACAGAACTGGAAGCCGTGTATGAAGAAAAAAACCGTGGTCTTGATAATGATCAGAATAAGGTATTTGAAAGTTTATTAGCAGAATTATTTAAGAATAATAATTATGGTAAACAAACTACCATCGGTACCATTGAGCATTTAAAGAACCCTTCGCTGGAGGCAATCAGAAATTACTTTAACACCTACTATGTACCCAATAATATGGGTGTGATACTGAGTGGCGATTTTGACCCTGATGTAATGATCAAAAAGATTGAAGCCACTTTTGGTTACATGAAAACAAAAGCCATTCCTGCTTATACATTTGCACCAGAACAACCCATTGCAGAACCAATTTTAAAAGAAGTGGCAGGGCCAGATGCTGAGAGTGTAACAATTGGCTTTCGGCTGCCGGGCAATAAAGCCAAGGATATTTTATTGGCCGATTTAGTGGGCCAGATTTTAACCAACGGCAAAGCTGGTTTAATGGATTTAAATCTGGTAAAAAAGCAAAAACTTCTAAGGGCATCTGCTGCCGCATATACACTGATTGATTACGGCTTATTGTATATGTCCGGTACACCCACACTTGGCCAATCGCTTGAAGAGGTGAAAGCATTAATGCTGGGTGAAATTGACAATTTGAAAACCGGGAATTTTGATGATAACCTCATCACCTCTATCATCAACAACCAAAAGAAAAATAAAATTCTGGCAACAGAATCTTATGGCTCACGGGCCAGTGACCTGATGGATGCTTTTACCAGCGAACTGGACTGGAAAGAACAGGTTGCTTACACAGACTTGTTAAGCAAACTCACCAAAAAGGATATTGTAGCATTTGCCAATAAATATTTTGCTAATAATTACGTAGCCATTTTAAAACGCAAGGGCGAAGATAAAAATATATTAAAGGTTGAAAAGCCACCCATCACCCCGGTTGAAACCAACAGGAATGAGCAAAGTGATTTTGTAAAAGCGGTGAATAAAATGCCAGCTACTCCTGTAAAGCCTGTATTTTTAGATTACAATAAAGACATTCAAAAAGGCAGTTTAGGTGCGGCGCAAATTTTGTATGTACCCAATAAAACCAACAGCATTTTTCGCCTCCGTTATCGTTATGAGCTTGGCACCTGGAACAATAAAAAACTAGGTGTAGCTGCACAATACCTTCAATTTTTAGGTACGGATAAAATGAGTGCGGAAGATATTACCAAAGAGTTTTATAAAATTGCGTGTAGCTTTAATATAGCTGCCGGAACAGAGTTTACAACAGTTACCATTGAAGGCTTACAGGAAAATTTCACCAAAGCAGTTACACTTTTTGAAAGCCTGTTAAAAAATTGCAAGGCGGATGAAACCGCTTTAAAATCGTTAAAAGCAAGGTTAACAAAAGCAAGAAGCGATGCTAAACTAAATAAAGGCGCCATTATGAGCGGACTGGTTAGCTATGCAAGGTTTGGCAATAAAAATCCTTTCAACTTTGTGTTAAGCAATGATGAAATTAATACAATTACTGCCAATGAACTGGTAGCCATTTTGCATACAATGAATAACAATGCACACCAGGTTTTATACTATGGCCCGCAACCACTACCAGCTTTAATAACCGGTTTAAAAGCATTACATACAGTACCTGCTGCATTTAAAGCGGCCAACGAAAAAGCTGCTTTTATTTATGCAACCCAAACTGCCAACCAGATTTTATTTTCAGATTACAATATGGTGCAAGCCGAAATTCGCTGGGTACGCAATACTGCAGCTTACAGCCCCGATGCTGAGCCAATCATCGATATTTTTAATAATTATTTTGGAGGTGGCATGGGTGCACTTGTTTTTCAAACCATCAGGGAAAGTAAGGCATTGGCATACTCTACTTTTGCTTTTTATGCAAAGCCTGATAAAAAAGAAGATCCGTTTTATACCCTGGCTTATGTAGGTTGCCAGAGTGATAAATTTAATGAATCTGTTGTAGCGATGAATGAATTATTGAATGACTTACCCAACGTGGTTGAAAACATTAAGAGCGCTAAAGTGGGCATTATAAAAGACATCGAGACAGAACGAATTACACAGGATGGCATCATCTTTAACTACCTTGCTGCACAGCGCAAAGGACTTACAGAAGATATACGTAAAATGATTTATGCCAATGTTAACAAAATTGGGTATGATGAGCTAAAAGCTTTTCATACAAAATATCTTGCCGATAAAGCTTATACCTATTGCATTGTGGCTTCTGAGAAAAAACTACCGGAAGATGTTATGAAAAAATATGGAGAAGTTAAGAAGCTAAGCCTGGAAGAAATATTCGGCTATTAATTTTTACAATCAAAATAAATTTACAATGCCCCTGTTTAAAAGCCGGGGCATTTTTATATAACAACCGAAGCTACCAATTGGCACGCTATTCCTACAAATAAGCCTGCATAAATTTCTTTTGGCGTATGATCGCTGATTATTAAACGGGCCGTACAAACTATGCCGGTAAGCAATAAAGCAACAGACAATGGCACCGTCAACAGCATTGTATTGGAATACATGATTACCAGAAACAAACCAAGTACTCCTCCCATTCCAATGGCATGCATGCTTATTTTAAAATAAATATTGGCCATCAAAGCTGCCGAAGAAGAAATAAAGACTGCAAATGTAAAAGCCGTTAATATAGAAGGAATATTGGGCTGGTTTCTAAATACGAGGTAAGCCCAAAAAAAGAAAATACCGCAAGCTATGTAAGGTATTATCCTGTCTTTTTGCGTTTTTAGGAGTATAGAATTGATAAAGCCCAGGGCTTTCAGCAATAGTACAGTTATCAACGGAAAAAATATCATGGTGTAGGATATCCTGATAAGCAACCAAGTTTTTTGTTGCACACTAAATCCTGCAAACAGATATGGATGTACAAAAGTTAAAAACCAGGTGGCGTACAATGGAATAAATAAGGGATGAAAAACATAGGAAAAAAAATGGGCAACAAACCTTATTGCTGATGGTTGTACTTTTTCCTCTTCAAAAGCTGGGTTTACTGCCTGCATGGTAATTGGTTTTTTATTGGCAAAAATAGTTAACCTACAATTTGTGGGGGGGTGTTCTTTTTAGGTAAGTTATTTGGTTTAGCAACTACCTGAACCATAGGCATTGGCTGTTGAATTTCGGTAAAGGCAGCTTACAAAATTCCCTATTTTAATGAAGCTTTCCCTGTTACAATTCTTTCCGCAACCTTGCTACCGGAATATTTAATTGCTCCCTGTATTTAGCAACAGTTCTTCGGGCAATGTTATAACCTTTTTCCTGTAATAATTCTGTGAGTCTTTCATCGCTTAAAGGGCTTTTTTTACTCTCATCACCAATTAAATCACTCAATATTTTTTTCACTTCCCGTGTACTTACTTCTTCGCCGCTATCTGTTTGCAAACTTTCGCTAAAGAAAAATTTAAGGCGATAAGTGCCAAATTCTGTTTGTACAAATTTGCTGTTTGCAACCCTGCTGATGGTACTGATGTCGAGATTGGTTTTTTCAGCAATATCCTTTAAAATCATCGGCCTTAGTTCAGTATCATCGCCGGTTAAGAAGAAGTTGTATTGGTAATTCATAATGGCATCCATTGAACTAAGCAGCGTATGCTGCCGCTGTTTAATGGCATCTATAAACCATTTAGCCGAATCAATTTTTTGCTTTATAAAAAGTACGGCTTCTTTTTGTCGCTTATCTTTTTTACTGCCACGGTCGTAATCTTTCAGCATATCCCGGTAGCCTTCGCTTATACGCAGGTCGGGCGCATTGCGGCTGTTAAGAGACAATTCCAATACACCATTATTGTTATTGATAAAAAAGTCGGGAATAATGTATGCTTCATTTTTTCCGCTATCACCCACATTACCGCCAGGCTTAGGGTTAAGCCGAATTATCTGGTTAATAATTTCTCTAAGCTGATCATCAGTAATATTAAGTCCCCGCTGAATTTTTTCGTAATGTTTCTTTGTAAACTCATCAAAATATTTCTCCATTACTTTAATGGCCATTTCCACATGATCACCAGCAGCTTCTTTTCTTTCCAGCTGTATAAGCAGGCATTCCTGTAAATTTCTGGCACATACGCCTGGTGGGTCAAATTGTTGTATCTGCAAAACCAGGTTACCAATTTCATCTTCGGATGTTAGAATATTTTGCCTGAAAGCAAGGTCGTCCACAATGGCACTGATATCACGGCGCAGGTAGCCATCATCATCCAGGTTGCCAATAATCTGTTCTGCTACTTTTTGCTGGTGATCATCCAGGTTCAATTGTCCTAATTGTTCCAGCATCACTTCGTTAAAACCAGTTTCTACCTTATGTGGTATGGTTTTGTTATCGTCTGCCTCAGGATAATTTTCATCCCTCATTTTATAATCCGCAATATCATCATCTCCATCCTGCACATAATCGCTGATATCAATATTTTCATATTCGTCTTTGCTGCCATCCAGATCTTCTTCACCATCCTTATTTTCAAACTCATCAGTAGTGTCATTTTCAAATTCCTCTACCTCATCTTCTTCTCCGGTTTCCAAAGCTGGATTTTCTTCCAACTCCTCCTTAATCCTTTCTTCGAGCATGGCAGTTGGCACCTGCAGCAATTTCATCAATTGAATTTGCTGAGGCGATAATTTTTGTAACTGTTTTTGGTATAATCCCTGGCTTAAGCTCATAATTTATCCACATCCCCAATTGGGAATACATTGATTTTATTAGTTGTTGAAAGAACGTTCAAACAAAGCTTTTTTTTACATTTTATAACGAACAAAAGAAACTTTATAGTCTGTAAAAACGTAAATTTACACACATTGAGCGTCTAAGATGATAAATAAATTCAAAATTTTATTTTTTTGCATGATTTTTGTTGGCAATTTTTTAATTGCTCAAATTCACTACCCTGCAAACCCCAAATTATTATTGGTACAGTTAACTCCTAGTCCTTTAAAGTCATCACAATTGTTGATAAAAAATACTGAAGAAAATAGCAAAACAATTCCACCAACCTTTTTATCTCCGGGTTTTTATGCAAGCCAATTAGGCTTTTTCTGCAAGCAGGAAATTAAAATGGATAAGATTACAAAAGTTCCTTTTCGCTTTAGATTGGGTAGCGTAGCAGAATGTAACCGGCTGGAGGGGAAAAATAGATAAGTAACCCAACAATTATCCGAAGCCAATTATAAACAACCAATGACTATCCGCAATTAGGAGCTGAGAGGCATAGCGCCGGTTAATATTGTAACAACTGGTTTCAACCCGTTGATGAAATAACAGATAATCTAATAAGAACCGTAGGTTCGGCCCATATAAAAATGCGGTAACTGTTAGTTAAAAACATTTCGGTGTATTCAAATATGTGCCGAGCCTACGGCTTTAGACCAGCAGTTTTTTTAAAGCACAACGGGTTAAAATCCGTTGTTACAAAACAGAAACGAGCCTACGGCTCTACAATTTTCTTTTAATGAAGTTTGCTCCTAATTGCGGATAGTCAATATTTAACTCAAACAGCTTCTTATTCTAAAGAAGGCACTACTGCCGATTCCTTAAAATAATTTAAACGCAAGCTATCGCTCCAACCTTTGGGGTTGTTTACAAAAGTTTTACTACTAAAAAATATCATCCCTTTAATATTGGGTGTATTTCGCAACGCTTCTATTTGCCTTGGCAATTGATTGTTATTGCTCCATGCTGCATTGGAGTTGGCCCTATAAATACCCAGGCCTATGTAGCATTGTTTGCCGTAGGTATGTTTGCTCCACCAGTTTAGCAATACTTCAAATGGTGCTTTGCGGTGACCAAATTCCCAATATAGTTGGGGAGCCACATAATCAATCCAGCCATTTTTAAGCCACAATAATATATCAGCATACAGGTCGTCGTAGTTAGATTGAGCACCATTGGTATTACTGCCATCAATGGGGTCACGTTCTACGTTTCGCCAAACGCCAAAAGGGCTGATACCAAACTGGCATTGCTTATTTTCTTTTTTTATTACTGCAGAAAGTGCTGCAATGATAGAGTCAGTATTGCTTCTTCGCCAATCTTCCCTGGTAAGTCCTTTACCATACAACCGATAAGTAGCATCGTCGGGAAATGTTTTACCTTCTATTTTATAGGGATAAAAATAATCATCAAAATGAATAGCATCTACTTTATAACGGCTTACCACATCTTTTACTACAGCAGTAACGTATTGTTGTGCTGCCTTATTCCCGGGATCAAAATATTTTTTATCCCCGTAAGTAATAAACCACTCCGGATGCAGGCGTGTAATATGTGTAGCAGCTACAATGGTTCCATTCACATTAAACACAGCCCGGTAAGGATTCATCCAGGCATGAAAAACCATTTTGCGTTTATGCGTTTCGGCTATCATAAACTCCAGCGGATCGTAATTAGGCGAAGGAGGCTTACCCTGTACACCCGTGAGCCATTGGCTCCATGGCTCGTATTGAGACGGATAGAACGCATCGGCACAGGGTCGTATCTGCACAACCAGTGCATTAATACCATTGCGTTGGTGCATATCGAGTAAGCGGATAAATTCAACTTTTTGAGAATCCGTATTAAAATTACCCTGGCTTGGCCAGTCAATATTATCAACAGTAGCCACCCATACGCCTCTAAACTCAGGCCGGGTTTGCGCTTCAGTATGCTGGAAAAAACAAAGAAGCAAATAAAACAGGGATAAAATCTTTTGTAACATGATGGGGAATAATTTTCTTTAGGGGGATTTTAATTTGACCAGCGCATTTTATCCAACAAAGCGTTGAGGGTTTTAGCTTCGGATTCACTGAGGGAATGTAAAATGTTATCCATTTCTGGCTCAAATTTATCCAATTGGGCTAAAAGGTTTTTCCCCTTTTCTGTAATGGTTACATCAACCAGCCTTTTATCCTGCTTGCAGGTTCCTTTTTTTGCCAGCCCTTTTATAATCAGCCTGTCTACGATCCTGCTGGTATCGCTCATTTTATCGAGCATGCGTTCTCGTATTTTAAGCGTTGATAGTGGCGTAGCGCTTCCTCTTAAAATGCGCAATATGTTAAATTGCTGCATGGTGAGGTCTTCTTTGTCGAAGATTTTTTTTAGCTGCTCAATTGTCCAGTTGTAAGTATAAATTAAATTGACAATTGTCTTTTGATATTCGCTGGTAAAAGAGTGCTGGTTTATATCATTTTCAATACTCATAGATAGGTAATTATTAAGTTGATTTTCCAAATTCGTTGCTATAGATTTTAATTAGAATAATTAAATAACTGATTAACAGCGGGCCGAATATTACGCCCCAAAAACCAAATAATGTAATACCTGCAATTACACCAAAAATGGTAACAAGTGGATGGATATCCATAAATCTTTTTAATAAAGTAAGCCTTGCAACATAATCAATATTTGATATTACTACCACTGCATAAATTAATATTCCAACCGCATTAAAGTTATCATTGGTTGCAAAAGCATACAATGTTACCGGTATCCAGATAAATGCGGTACCAATTACAGGCAACATGGAACATACGCCGGTTAAAAACCCCCACAAAGCATAATCCTTTACGCCAAATATAGCATAGCCTATGGCTGCAACAACACCTTGTATTATTGCCAAAATGGGTATCCCAATTGCGTTTGCCCGAATCATATTAATGGTGTCGTTACCCAGCAATTGTATGTTTTCTTCTTTTAACGGTATGGATTTGTCGAGTGTTTTTTCAAACTCCTTACCGCTTATCAGCAGAAAATAAAGCACAAAGAACATAATTATAAAGTTGCTTATAATGATTAAAGAGCTATTTAAAATACCGGGGACAATACTTCCTGCCTTCATTTGAAAAGCCCTGGTATTTTCTGGTGTTATTAAGGTAATACCGGTAAGTAACTCAATTTTTTTTCCTACTACAGCTGCCTTGGCCAAAATATCTACAGGGTTATTTAAAATGTAACTTATTTTATAACTAATTAGTTGTATGGAAAAATAAATGGGAATGGCGATGAGTATCATACTGGCAAAAATAAACAGGTAGGCCAGTAAAATTTTATTCCAACGCCTTTCAATGGTGAGCCTGAAATATGTTTTTCGCAACAGGATGTACAAAGTAATGGCCCCTAAAAAACCTGGAAGAAATACATACAATTCTTTTAATAATAACAGAGCCAGAAAAATTATAATGGCCAATAAAATTACTTGCCTTAACCGGTTATTAAATATATTGGGCATAAGAAACTGAATAAACTAACATTTTGGGATAATATATGTACTTCTTTCAAAGATAGCCAATGTATAATCATCCACATCCAATGCAAGTTTTTAGATAATAACCAGGCGATTTGGTTTTTTAAAATACCAAACAAAAAACGGCATCAACAGCTGAAATCAGTTGTTGATACCGTTACAAATATTGGCTAAAAAAATGTTTAATAAAACGCTGCTTTCTTCCGCCAACCGCATTGGCACTATTGCTAATCCGCTTTTATGTTTTGCTATACTTTAAAAATTGGCTGTTTTTAATTTGCGGGGAATTTTTACATCAAACAACATTTCGGAGCCATTTCTGCTCACTTTTATTTTGTATGATTTACGGTCTTCTTCTGGCACCAGTTCTTCCCTTGCATCATCTGTATTATCAATTTTTTTTCCGTTGATCTCTGTAATAAGGTCATCTTTTTTTATCCCTGCAATTGCTGCTGCAGAGCTGTCTTCTACATTGATGACTTTAACGTTGCCGCCTTCTTCTGTATCCTGAAGTTTTAGGCCAATTTTTTTCTGACGGGGAAATGCGTTTTCCAATGCATTTTGCTGCATCTCAAATACATCTTCATTAAATCCTTCCATATTTGGGAGCGGTGCCATGTGCGGCATTTTATAAGAACGTACCTTTGGAGCTGAGAAAGAATAATTCCTGGTAATTGATTGCTTCTTATTACCTAAAATTGCTTTTGTAGTATTTTCTTTACCATCTCTTTTGTAAGTAACTTTTATTTCATCGGATGGTTTTTTAAATGCGATCATATCTGCAAGCCCTTCTG
>JAYTTM010000075.1:0-2655 GCA_043745055.1 Chitinophagaceae bacterium
CAGTTTGCGGTAGCCATTAAAGAAATTAGCGGAAGCAATTGTGTGGTAAATCCAATACCATCCTCTCAATACCCCACCCCCGCAAAGCGGCCGGGTTACTCAGTTATGGATACATCAAAAATTGAGGAAACATTTCACATCGTTATTCCTGAATGGAGAGACAGCCTGCAAAAATGTATAGGAATTTTGGCAAAATAAAAAGAAGTAAATAATACGCAAGGGATAAATTAGTGATCAATTTTTTTTATGATCCTGCCAGAAGTTTTTCAATTATGCTTTAGTGGCAAATATGATTTTGTTATTAAAACTTTTTAGTAAAAAGGTTTAATAACCACTCTTGTACATTTTATCAATAAGGAGCAAGATAACAACTCACTAATTATCCACCTTGCGAAGTATAAGAAAGAATTTTGGGTTATTGCTATACTACTTCCAATTACAAAAATAAAAAACCAGAATGACTACCTGCAATTTGGTGAAACTTTATTAAAAAAACACTGCAGAGCCGTAGGCCCGGCACATATAATTGTGTAAATTAGTACAACTACATGGTTTAATTATTTGTTGCAGCTCTCTTTATATGCACCTAAACTACGGTTCTCATTATACTTTCTCTTACTTCATCAAAGGTCAATGGGTTGAAACCCATTGTTACAAAATTATCCGAGGCTACGCCTCTTTATACCGAATTACGGATAGCCATCAAAAATAACAGATCCTCTATTCCTTATTCCTCACATACACCAGCTTAATATTTTTCTTCTCTGTTTCTCTTTTATCTATTTCAAATTGAGGTAAGGAGTTAATTAAAGAAGTAAGTTTTTGAAAGCCAAAATTTCGTGGATCAAAGTTGGGTTGCTTCTTCATTAGCAAGCCTCCAACTTCGCCCAAAAATGCCCAGCCATTTTCATCTGCCAGGTCATTAATAGAAGAAGAAATAAGGTGAATGGTACTTTTATTGATTTTATCAATCGTTACTTTAGCAACTGCCTTTGCTTTGATGGGTGTACCCGGCACATCCGGCACTTCAGCTGTATCAATACTATCAGCAGTTTCACTATCTGCAGCAGCAGTTGCAATTACCTCGATATATATAAATTTATCGCAGGCCACTATAAATGGATTGGGTGTTTTCTTTTGTCCGATACCAAACACTTTCATGCCCGCTTCTCTCAATCTTGTTGCCAGTCTGGTAAAATCACTATCGCTCGAAATAATACAGAACCCATCCACCTTACCAGAATACAGAATATCCATTGCATCAATAATTAAGGCACTGTCGCTGGAATTTTTTCCAGTTGTATAACTGTATTGCTGTATGGGGGTGATGGCATTTTCCAGCAACACTTTTTTCCAGCCGCTTACGGTAGGCTTTGTCCAGTCTGCATAAATTCTTTTAAAGGTTGGGGTACCATATTTTGCAATTTCTTCCATCATGCCTTTTACGTTGCTGTAAGGCACATTGTCTGCATCAATCAACACAGCAAGGCGTATATCAGTTTGTATGTTCATACCACAAAGTAACTATTTTATTATTGTGGTAGTGCAAGGGGTGCATTTCAAAATGTAGCTCTTTATTTTTGAAGTATAGAATTAATAAATTGCCATTAAGGCGTTAGGACGTTGAGTTATAAAAAAAATAAAAACGTCTTAACGCCTTAACGGCAAAACTAAGTATCCACTTGATGCTGCGTTAATTTTAAACGCATCCCTGTCTGGCATTTGAAGAACTGCCGGAAAAAATTTCAATAGCTTTGCCTGTATATGGAGCCATTTAATGTTGTAAATAAAATCATCATCACCTGCAGTAACCGCATTACGCCTTACCTGCAAAAAGAAACGGAAGAATTAGGTTATAAGCCTGTAAGAGTTTTTAAAACTGGCGTAGAGTTACAAGGCACTTTAAAGGATTGTATAAAATTGAACCTTAACCTGCGTTGTGCAAGCCAGGTGCTGTTTTTAGTGCATCAATGCCACGCAGCAACAGCCAACGATTTGTACAATGAAATGATTGATTTTGCATGGGAAAACATTATACCTGCCGATGGGTTTTTTTCCATCACCAGCAATGTAGATAATGAGAGCATCAACAACAGTTTGTTTGCGAATGTAAAACTGAAAGATGCCATTGTTGACCGCTTCAGGAATCAAACAGGCAAGCGACCAGACTCCGGATCTTCATTAGACAAAACAGTTATTCATTTGTACTGGAAAGAAGATTCCGTAGAAATATTTATTGACACTTCCGGCGAAACTTTATCGAAACATGGTTACCGAAAAATACCCGGAAAAGCACCGATGCTGGAGGCGCTTGCATCAGCTACTTTACTGGCTACAAAATGGAACCGGAAATCTCCCTTTATCAATCCCATGTGTGGATCATCTACCCTTGCAATAGAAGCAGCACTATTGGCCACCAACAGAAAGCCGGGTTTGTACAGAAATAATTATGCCTTCATGCACTTGGTTGGTTACAATCAATCCATGTATGAAACAGAAAATCAACTGTTGCACAAAATCATTACCGAAGTACCAGAATTAAAAATTATAGCAACTGATATTAGCCAGGATGCCATCAATATTTCTAAAATAAATGCAGAAGCTGCAGGCGTAGAACAATTGATTGAATTTGCTGTTGGCGATTTTGAAACAACT
>JAYTTM010000076.1:0-2648 GCA_043745055.1 Chitinophagaceae bacterium
ATAAACTGGGAACCAACAGGGCATGAGCCAAACGGTATTTATACTGTGCCACATTTTGACATGCATTTTTATAAAATATCCGTAGCTGCTCAAATGGCGATAACAGGCATTCCGGGAGCACCGCCACCTGCAGGTTATCTGCCAGCATCCTATGTAATTCCTGGCGCTACAGTTCCCCAGATGGGGTCACATTGGCTGGATCCTTCATCACCTGAACTGCCTCCAACTTTGGCGCCGTTTACGCATACGTTTATTTATGGCTCCGACAACGGAAAAGTTATTTTTCTTGAGCCAATGATAACAAGGGCGTTTTTATTGGCTGGTACTACAGTAACCAAGGCCATTCCTCAACCCATTCATTTTGCTCCTGCAAATACCTATTACCCCCAAAAGTATAAGATTTGGAAAACCTGGAGTGACGGAAGAAATTATGTAGCGTTAATTGATTCCGCCTGGAGATAAAACACTCAATCTGGTTTATAAAAAAGGGCTGGTTTAAAACAGAGGGCGCTGAAAAAGTAAAACTGTATTAAATAGAAAAAGGGACTGGATCAAAAATCATGATTAGTCCCTTTTTCTTTGACTGGTATGAGTTTTGGCTCGCCAAAATTCCTTACAGCGTATTCTAAGAGCGTTTATTTAAATTTAGACATGATTTCTTTTTTGTTTTTTTTCTAGTAGACTTTTTCTGTGCCCTCGTGTAAAACACCAGCTTTTTTTATGAGCTAAATTGCGCCTTTCTATTTGTTTATTATTCAAGTTTCATTTTTTAAGCAACGAAAATTATTTGCTTAAATAAAATGTCTATTTTCTGCACACACCAATTGTTTCGCAATTACAAAATCAACTTTACTATAGCACCTCAAAATAAAAATTTATAGGATTGTAAATGTGGTTTCGAAAAAATTAACCCTTTAGATATACATTCAAAAAAAATGGTCATCAAAATGAAATTAAATAATTGTATACCAATCTAACTGGATTTGTATACAATTATTTAATACATTCTTTCTTAAAATCATTCTTTGTTTTACGGCCGGCAGGTATTAGTTTCGCTTTTCAAACAATAAAAAATATGAAAAAATTATTTACCATTGCGGCCTTTGCAATTTGCAGTGGCGCATTTGCACAATCGCTTACTACGCCTCAGCCTAGTACCACTCAAACTATCAAACAGAATTTTGGTTTATCTTCCATCGAGTTGTCTTATTCAAGACCAAATATGAAAGGACGCACCGTAATAGGCAACCTGGTACCATTTGGAAAAGTATGGCGCACAGGCGCTAACTCCGCCACTACACTTACTTTTGGAGATGATGTAACCATTGGAACAAAATTAGTAACGGCTGGCAAATATGGCCTGTTGACAATACCAGGCAAAGACAGTTGGGTGTTAATTATCACCAAACAACTGGATGTAACTTCACCTTCGGCCTACAAAGAAGAAAGTGATGTAGTTAGGTTAACAGTTGCACCAACAACCATCAAAGACAAAGTGGAAACTTTTACCATGCAATTTAGCAATGTAAAATCAAACAGCTGTTCATTGGATTTAATGTGGGAAAACACCTCGGTAAGCCTGCCTATCAGCACAGATGTTGATACCAAGGTAATGAAGCAGATTGAAAATATTATGACCAAAGACAACCTGCCTTATTTTAATGCTGGCATGTATTATATGGAAAATGGCAAAGATTTAAACCAGGCATTAACGTGGTTTAATAAAGCTGCAGAACAAAACCCAACAGCTTACTGGATTCAACATCAAAAAGCTAACTGTTTAGCAAAGCTGGGTAAAAAAACAGAAGCCATTGCTGCTGCTACTAAATCGCTGGAACTGGCTACAGAAGCTAAAAATCCTGATTACGTAAAACTGAATGAAGATTTACTGAAGACTTTAAAATAGTATATTTTTTATCAGCAGGCTACCTGATTTCTTCAATGAAAACAGGTAGCTTTTTTTTTGCAATAATTTTTTGAAAGTGCAGACCAGCGTGATTTGTGATCTGTGATTCGTTCAGATTTCCCAATTTGCCATTCACCATTTTCCATTCACCATCTCATTTTATTCTTAACAGTGCACTAGTACAATTGCTCATCAAAGTTCTGAACAGTTACTGGTAGCTTTCTATTTACCAGAAATTTATTCCGCCAGGCAACTACAGCTGCCAGTAATGCCATTAGAATAAGCAGCGAAAAACTTTTTGAAAGATTGGTTTTTTCAGAAATAAAACCAATCAATGAAGGCCCGGTTAGAAAGCCAACCAACCCGCCGGTTGTAACCATAGCAAACCCTTCAACAGTGCTTACGCCGGGTATATTGGCAGAGGCACTGAAAAGCACCGGTACAATACAGGAACAGCCAACACCAACCAACACATAACCTGCAATAGCAACTGGAATTACAGTTGCTACTACTACCATTAAAAAACCTGTAGCAGCAACAAGTGATCCCGCTACCACAATTGTTTTATTGCCAATTTTTGTTATCAGCTGATCGCCGTTAAGCCTGCCTAGCGTCATAGCGATTGAAAAACCTGCATAGCCAAAACTGAGTATAGATTTGGGTGCATGCATGATCTCTTTCATGTAAATGGCACTCCAGTCTGCAACACATCCTTCTGCCATAAATGTAACCATACAAATAA
>JAYTTM010000077.1:0-2643 GCA_043745055.1 Chitinophagaceae bacterium
AATAACATTACACAGCTAATAATAACATTGCGGTTGTAATTAGATAAATTTATTAAGGGGACTAAAAAGCCCCCTTAATAAATAATCATCTCGATAATTTAATTGCTTATTTGATCGCAAAATTAAGTCTTGCATAAAAAAATGAACCCAACATACCTTGTTGTACCGGAGCATATTTAAACACACCAAAATAAGAATTCCCGTAAGCCTGTACATCAGGAAAAACATCGAGTAAATTATTGGCGCCGAGTGTTACAGAAAGCGCCGGTATTATTTTATAAGACACTGCGATATCTGTGGTGATTTTCGCTTTGTGCTTTTGCACTACACCAAATGGAAAGCCATTTCTTGTTACTGGTCCCCAATAAATATTACGCACCATAAAATTTAATTTACTAATGGCATAATTAAGGGTGAGCGTGTGCTTCGATTTTGGATTATTTGTTTCAATCAAACTTTGTTGATCTGGCCCAAAATAATCATTTTGGTTAAGGCTGCTTAATGAAGCAGGGAAGCGGTATTTAGTAATATTTGTTTTATTAAAATTGGAAGCTAAAGCAATATCCAGTTTTTGTTTTTTAGTTAAAGCAACCGTGTATGTTGCAACTACATCAATTCCTTTGGTGCTTGTATTAATGGCGTTGGTAAAAAATCGCCCACTTTCTACTCCCAATGCTGCAATCCTTGGGTCGGTTATGGAGCTGGTAATAACTATTCTGTTGCTGATATCAATTATGTACCCATCTACTGTAATCACCAGATTTTTAACCGGCTTTGTGGTAAAACCTGCACTGTAGTTAACAGAAGTTTCCTGCTTTAAAGCCGGTAGGCCAATAGCCTTTGCAACTGCACTGTTAGTAGGGAAAATCCCTTTGTTGATAATACCTGTACCGCTTTGTGCAATATCTGAATAAAAATTACTAAAATACTGTTGGTGCAGGGATGGGGTCCTAAAACCTGTGCTGATAGAGCCTCTCAATGCAAAAGCATCGCTCACATTATACCGAAGGCCGAGCTTACCATTGATATTACTGCCAAAATCAGAAAAATTTTCAAAACGTACAGCGCCATTTATAAGCAATGCTTTGTTAAAAGCGATATCAGCATCGGCATATGCAGCAACACTGTTACGGGTAGCTGCTACTTCATTTTGAGGTGTAAAGCCGGGGAAAGATTGAGCACCAGCAATGCCGCCAGGATTATCGGTGTACAATTTCCAGCTTTCATCCTGTCCTTTGGTAATATTATAAGTTTCTAAACGATACTCTGCACCAAAGGCAAGGTTGATAATTTTTTCCCCTGCTCTTACTGTGCGGCTTATATCTGCATTAACCGTATTTTGAGCAAATGTATGACTGCCGGCATCGAATTGGGTGGGACTTTTGATACCCATTGAGGAGTTGTTACTATTTTTAACCGTGTAACCAAAAGAGTTACGGCCAAAAGTATTACTGAGGTCAAGGTTCCAATCTCCTACCTGTTGCTTAATGCCTGTAATCAATGAAAAATCGTTAATAGATGAATTTAGGGAAGGCTGAAAACCATTGGGAAAAATTGAAGCAACCACATTTTGTGATTCGCTGGGCAATCTTCTAAAGCCATAGCCTCTGCCATTTCTTGCACTAAAGCCAGTACTTGCATATACTTCTGTTTTAGGACTAATCTTATAACCAAAATTGATAAAACCCTGGTAATTGATTGCTTTTGCATCACCTGCACGGAAATTAAAATCATTGCGGGATAAATTTCTTCGGGCAAGTTCAGCATCATCCAATGCTCTTGATGCGGCGGGGTTATCTGTAAACGGATACGCAAAGAAATTACCCTGCGCAGATTGATCGAAAATAACCAGATCGTGATTTTGCGAACGATTGGTAGCACCGCGGCTGTTTGCTTCAAAGGTAAAATTCATATAACCTTTATCTTTGGACAATCCAACACCATAGTTGGCATTTAAGTTAAATAAACCCCCATCTCCCTTACCCGATACACCACCTGTTGAACTAACTGTAAGCCCGGTATTTTTTTTGAGGATGATGTTGATAACACCTGCAATTGCATCGGAGCCATATTGAGCAGAAGCACCGTCTCTTAATACTTCTATTCTGTCAATAGCTGATGTAGGGATAGCATTTAAATCTGTACCCACAGCACCGTTACCTACTGTGTTTTGGTAATTAACCAATGAAGTGGTGTGCCTGCGTTTTCCGTTTACCAAAACCAATACCTGATCTGGTCCAAGGCCCCTTAGGGAAGCCGGATCAATATGTTCCGTTCCATCTGATGCTGATTGCCTGTTGGCATTAAAGGAAGGAACCAATTGAGATAGTAATTCGTTGATACCAATTTGTGGTACCTGCAGTTGCACATCAGCTAACTTAACAATATCTACCGGCGCAATGCTGTTGTATTTGCTGCGCTGTGCTTTTCTGCTACCAACAATTACAAAATCTTCCAACAGGGTGGCGTTGGCAGATAATTTTATTTCAAAATAACTTTTGCCATTAATACTGATGGTTACAGTTGTGTAGCCAACATTGGTAACAATAATTGCCTTATCATTTGCCAATGTATTAATTTCAAAAGAGCCATCGCCTGAAGATAAAGCAGCTTTTTTGGATTTATCAAGCGTAATGGTTGCCC
>JAYTTM010000078.1:0-9764 GCA_043745055.1 Chitinophagaceae bacterium
CGTCAGGCAACAGGTCTGGAGACCTGCGCCTATTGGGGTTATCTTATCTCTACTCTTTTAAAGAATAAACAGTTTTGGTAATTCTGCCGTTTTATAAACGCAAAAACCACAAAGCGGTAAAATAAAAACCACAGAGAGGTATTTTTTTAATGCACAAATATAGCTTAGTAAGCACTTTTTAAGCATCATTTTTTGGGCGTTTTTGGTTCAATTATATTCATTATTGCTTCTGCTAATGTTTCCAATGCACCCCCGTATTCCAATTTACCGTCAACAACGCTCCAGTCTGGCCGCCTGTGCTTTAAACCGGCATTTCTAAACATTGGCCGGTTACTTTCCAACGTAACAGTTTTATTTCTTGCAATCACTTTAAAATGCTCTTTCTTCTTTGATACTTCAATATGTTCAACAATAAATTGTAATGTTTTCCAACCACTTTTTATTGAAATTCTAAATCGCATATTCTAAGTTACCATATATTTGCCTTGCGAACCAATAAACAACTACCCCTTTCGGCTTATTCACTACGAATAATGGCCGGACGGAGTAGCAATACTCAGTTGTTTGTTGGTTCGCACCCATTCAATGTCCGGCCTTTTTTTTAATTCATAATTTGCCGTTATCATCTCCACCTTTCGTTTTAAATAGCCGCTCTTACTATTTACACTAACCCCGCTCTCAATTGCCAAATTTTGCCAGCTGTGTGCCTTTGTATATTGTTTTAGCAACTCCGATGGATATGAGGATAAAATAAACGTGCCTTTAATTGTAGTAAGCCGTATCAATAGGTTTTCAAAATCCTGTTCGGTATAGCCGTTATAATGGCCGCAATCACTATTATAATAAGGTGGGTCAATGTAAAAAAATGTATCAACAGTATCACGACTACCAATAATGTATAATGCATCAGCGCACTCTACCTGTACGTTTTGCAGCCTTTCTGCATATTCTACAGTAAACTGGTTTCGTTTGTTGGTTATTTTCTTTGTGGTGGTATTATCTTTTTTATCATAACCAAAGCTGCCATCCAGCATTGCGCTAAAACTTTGTGTGCTTAAAACCCACACAGCCCAGGCCCTTTTAATTTCATCAAACAAATGAGGGTATTCGTAAACAACATGTGCATCTCTGTGCAATGTTCTGCTATGCAATGTAACGGCCACCATTTTTTGAAGTTCAACAAATCTATTTTGCAGCATGCAATAAAAGTTTATCAACTCCTTATTGGTGTCGTTAATAACCTCAACCAGGCTTGGTTGTTTTGAGAAGAAGATTGCAGCGCCACCAACAAACGGCTCACAATACAAATTGTGGCCAGGGATAAGAGGTAAAATGGTGGTTACTAATTTTTGTTTGCCGCCGTAGTAACTAATGGGCGTTCTTAACACTGATTGTTTCATGTTTCATTTTTATAGGTGATGCTTATTCACTACAAAAACAAAAACGAAACCCCGCATAGAAATGCAGGGTTTCTAACCAAAAATAACTGCTTATGAGAAAATATTTATTTAAAAATAACATCGTAAGTAAGCCAAAAGCCCAGCCGGTTTGCGAATGACATAATAAGCAACTTTCCTACAACCGCTTTCCAACTTTTCAAATCTGTTTTATCTATAATAATGGTGGCCGTCATTGTACTCCTGCTGATAAATCTTGTTAAGTGGTAACCATCAGTACCAGCAACAAAAGCAGATTTACTAAATAGATATGCCGCCCTGGTATCGCCTGCATCAAAATCTTTATACTTACGTTTCCAGCTTGTTTGGTAATCCCAAAATGATTTACCTGCGCCCAAACCATGCACCTGTATTGCCTGGTTAATGCCATCAGCTGCTCCGCTAACAAATTGCGATGCCATTACTATTTTATCATTGGTGTTAAGCGGCTTTTTGTACAACTGGTAAGCATCATATACATGCACGGTTTGCGCAAAACAAACAGAGCATGTAAATAATAATATGGTAAGTAAGTACTTCAATTATGGGAATTTAAAATTCAGATTAAATAAGCCACTGCCACTTACAATTGCTGCACCCTGAAATAATACTTTACTCGCATACGCAGGTATTGTAACACTTCCTGGGTAGTTAGTACCATAAGAATCTGTATAATTATAGCTGCCCAAACTGGTAGTAACCGGTGCATTGGTTGCATTGTAATATAGCACACCTGTAGTGGCAATATTTGTACTATGTGTTTCCTGTCCAACGGATGGCATATAGGCAACTGTTTTTATACTGTCTTTATAATTACTTCCGTCTGCAAATGTGGTTATTTTACGCACCGAACTATCAATACCTGCTTTAGTAGAATAATAATTACTATCAATGGTACCCATGGCTAATATATCAGCTTCAGCAGTTATTGAAGGACTATTTATACTTTGATTGTTGTACTGAAATCTATACTGCGTAATGATATTCTTTGTTATAGTAATATTTCTCATAGGGTTACTTCCAGAAAATCTTTGCAATGATATACTATTGGCATTATTATAGAACGTGTTATATCTTAAACGGTTATCTGTATTACCATTGCCATGAAAACCATTACCGTTGGCATAGGCAACCGTATTGCTGTCATAATTAATATACCTGCTGGCACCATCAGCATAAAGGCCTTGTGCTGAAGTATTAAACGTAGTTGAGTTTGTACCGTTGTTATTGCCAAATGCGTGCAATACAATATTGCTTATTACCCACCTGTCATGGTTAACTGTTGGCGGTTCGCCGCTACTGGTTACCCATGTGTAAATGCCACCACCGTCATCTCTTTTTGTACATACACTATCTATGAAATTATATTTCACATTGATAGTATCACCCGCCCACCAAATGCCAGTATAGCCGCAATTGCTGATTGTATTATTATATGCTGATAAAGTGTTGCCTCCGTAAATTCGTATACCGGGACAATCTTTTGCAGATTTTTCCATGCCCGCTATGTACGCAACATTTCTAATAATATTATTTTGCACAAGTATTCCTACATTGGTAGTTAACAGTCCGGTGCAAAAAACTTCTATGCCACTACCCAAACTATTTATTATAGTATTGTTTGAAATATTTACAACTTTACAAGAGTTTAAATAAATATTTTCTTCGCCGCTATTATACAAAGTGCAGTTTATAATCGTTATTCCTGTACGCCCATTAAAATTTATTGCATTTTTACCGGAGCCTTGAAAGTTAATACCATCTACACTTACATTGTTAGGCCCTGTAAGAAGTGTATCCGTTGTTGCGGCCTGAATAGTGTATGCGCCAGGATTATTATTACCAAAATACATTCTCAATTTATTATTGGTTCCATCCTGCCACCACTCACCATCTACATCTAAGGTTCTGCTATCTCTTTGAAAAAAATACCCAAAACCAACAAGTGGGGTCGTTGCTGCAGTACTAAAAGTTAAAGTGCCTCCTGAATGTGCAGTAATTATTTTGTGTTCGATTAACCATCTTTTTTCCCTGATAGCAACTTCTGCACCTGTCCAGTCGGTAACTGTTGATAAAGCAGGGCCGGTAAGTGTAGTATTACTGGTTGCTGTATTAGTTAAATATCCCTCACTTGCTGCACTGGCATTTGGGTATCTGCCCACCTGCTGTGGTGTGCCATTTCTTAGTACAAGGTTATTCATTGTTTTTACCCCTGTAGTTGGGGCTTCCCAAATATTGCCACCCAAATTAACCCAGCTACTGATTGTTGAAAGTCCTGTGATTATTGGCTTTGCGCCGGTAGAATAATATGCCATTCTTACAGAACGTGTAAATACAATGCCGCCGGTAAAAGTTTCGCCACACTTAAGCAGTAAACTATCACCATCAATAAAACTGTTTCCAAAAGAATTTACTTTTGCAATTGTTTGCCAGGCTGTGCCTGGTGAAGTGCCTGCTGCTGCATCGCTGCCGCCAGTTGCATCTACATAATATTTTGTGCTAACAAGATATTGACCACGTTTTACGAAAAACCCTGTGATAAAAGGCAGTATTATAATAGGTAGTATAAATAACAGTTTTTTCATTATTGAGTGATTACGTTTTGTGTTACAACTTTTAATTTGGCTCTCCAATTTTGTTCTACTAATGCACTATCCTGCAATTTTTTTATCGCTGCGTTAATAGCGGTCAAATCAACAGGTACAGCAGTTGCATTTACAACATTCCTTCCTATAGCATCTTTAGTAATGTATATGCCCACGCCTGGTACAGATAATGTAGAAGCCATTGCACTATCTATCTGCCTTTTGATTTCTGTTTTTACAGCGGCATCAATGGACTGTGCTTTCACGCTAAATGAAATTGTAATGAATATTGCTGTGATTATTTTTTTCATAATTAGAAGCCTCTATAGCCGTTTACTGTGAGATAAATATTTCCACTTGTTAAAGAAGTTGGTATTAATAAATTTATAGCTGTGTTTGCAAATCCTTTTAATGGTGTAGGAAATGTAACTAATGCTGGTGATCCTATGGCTGCTGTCTGTACCCTTATTGGATAAAGCAATCTGTAAAATGTAAATGCTGAAGTAGAACCTGTAATGGCAACGGCTGTACCTCCTTGTGTATTAGCAACGGTAAATGTTGTGGCTGCAAAAGATGTAGCTGTGATATAATAAATCGTATTAGTTGTAATACCCGTAATTGTACCCAAAGATGTAAAAACAATAGCATCACCCACTCTCAAGTCATGAGCTGTACTTGTAAACACTCCCGGTGTTGCAATCGTAACACTTGTACCAATTGCGCCCTGCCCATCTAATACCCATATATTACCAGCAGCACCCAGCGCATCGGATTGCAACGTTAATCCTGTGATGAAATTTCTTATACTTGCTGTGCCACTTGCAGGAACAATTTGCTGTACTGTCACAGTAGTTGCAACGCTTGTATTATGAAAAGTATAATCTAATTCAGAGGTTGAAAAATCTTTTGTTACTAACTGGTTACCCGTTGTGTTTTGAAGATGTGAAGCATCACCAGTTGCTAATGTAGCATCCAATGTTGCAACGGTTGTAGGTGAAATTCTTGCACCTGCTAATACTGGGTTCACAGTAGTTGCAGCACTGTTGGCATCTTTACCGGCCACTAACCACGGGTTACTATTTGCGGTATTATCTGAAGCAATGGTTACCCTTTGCGAACCTGTACCAGTTACACCATTACCTGCTAAAGTAGCAGCACCTGCTATTTGAGCTGTATTCACAGATTGATTAGCGCCTAATGTAACTAAGTTGGTTGTTCCTTGTGTGGTTTGGTCTATACCAAATTTTCCCGCTATTGCACTGCCTGCCTGAAGAGTTGCTGTTGATTGCACAGCAAATGTTCCTGTATTTGTAACTGGAATGCTGGCATTGGTTACAGACACGGCATTGGTTGTACCCGGTGTAGTTTGGTCAATTCCTACTTTACCAATTAAATTTATACCTGCTGGAATCATTTCACTAAATCCTATTTGCTGTGCTCCTGTTACTGCTTTAATTTTTACAGATGCCGTACCAGTTACAGCTGCTAATGCTGATACTCTTATTTCACTTAATGCTGAACAATCCATAGTAAAAGTACCCACTGAAGTGGATGCAATCGTACCTGATTTTGCGGCATTAAATTCACTGGTTAATAACAAGGTGTTGGTAAATGTTTGGTACGTTACACCTCCATCCGTAGATAACTGAATACTTAATACGCCAGTGTAAGTGCCACTGATTGTTATCGCTGCTGTTGATTGGTTGGTTAATAATAGCCTTACAAAAGAACCTGCTGTTGGCACACCTGTTAACGGGTTTAAGTTTTGCGTTGTAATATCGCCTACCGTTTGTATAAAATCATTTTGCGCAAAAGCTGCAAAATTTAAAAATAGAAGAAAGCCTAAAAGTATTTTTTTCATAATTGTTTATTGAGCATTGATTGAAATATTCCCTGTTTGTGCGCTACCAGCATAAGTAACTATCACTCTTGCATAACTTGTTGATATTTGTCCATTAGAAATTTGCGTTGTTGCACTTGCTTGTGTTTGTATGGGCCTGTCAATGTTTTGCCAGTTAGTGCCATCATTACTAATCTGCGTTTGTAACCAGCAGGTGGCTGTAGCCGTACCACTTATGTACTTTACTGAAAGTTGTGTAGCCCCGGCAATATTAAATGCTGCTGTAGTGCTATTTAGTGTGTTGGGTACAATTGCATAATCAAAAAATTGATACACCGGTGAGCCTATTACACCCTTATTATATCTCGAAATTGTCATTGTAAATGATGGCGTTGTGCCACTAACATTTCTTACATACCTAAATGTCCTTCCATTAGTTTTTAAAGCAGGAGTCATAAAATAACCCGTAGTTGTAAATCGTGGGAAATGGTATAAATCTTTCCACAGTGACACGCCATTGCTTTCCTGTAGTATGACATCTAATGTTGGTGTAGTGCCTGATGCAGCTGTAACATTTAATTCCCAACTTGAACTTTGATAATTTTCTAAAAATATTTGTGAACCTGTTTGAGTTGATGTTATTGTACTGTTTGTAAAGTCTCCACTTACTAAACCCTGAATGGTACTGTAAGCTGTTATATAAGGATCAAAAGGAATAACATTGCTGCCAAAAACTTTAAGCGTTGTAGTACCCGCACTGGTTGCAGTAGTTAACCTTATTCGGCAATATTTTGCACGTCTGCTGATTATATAAGAACCTACTGAAGATAAAGTAGTGGTGTATTTTGCATTTACATTATCATAAAATGAATAGCTAAAAAAGCCACTCATGTCAGGATAATTGCTCCATTGAACAGATATTGCCCCGCCCGTTCCTACACTGTTAACTGTTGCAGAAAGACTTTGAAATGCACCGCAATCAATAATTCCTGATGGCCATGTAGCTGGCACAGCTAAATCGGTATTGATAGCAATTACGCCGGACACATTATAATCAACCAGCGTATCACGCATCGTGTTATTAGGCAAAAAGTTTTGCGCAGAAAGTCCTAAACTTATAAATAGAGATAATGCTAATAGTATTTTTTTCATGTTTTTAATTTAGTTTTTTACTTTAATGTTGCCATCAGCTTCACGCCTGAAAATATAAGGTACTCCAATGTCGAAAGTTGTTATAGCACTGCCATCATATCTTTTCAATATTCCATTTATAACAACAAGATTAAACCCTTGTGCATAGACGGTAAGTTCAAAATAATCACCTGCTGCGCTGATATTTGTTAAGTCAAGGTTTCTATTTAATGTTAATGTTGAAGAAGTAAAGTTTATTACATCACCTGCCGCAACTGTAGTATTAGCATCCGTGCCAGCAACTGTTCTGCTTCCGTATTTTCTTTTTTCGATAGCAGCCGCACTTGCAATTCTTAAATCAGTTAAACTATCTAAAGCAACCTGCCTGGTTGATAGTATTGCTGTTGTTGGAGCATAACTTAATACCGGCCCTTGTACAGTAGATTGATTAACCAGTTTAAACCATGCTGCCAAAGAAGCGTTATATCTGCAAAATCCTGCACTATCAGTGTTGTTTACAATAGCGCCGTCAACTAAACCTGTAATAGCATTCATCTGTGTTGTTGTAACCGTTGCAAAGGCAGTGTAACAAGTCGTGCAGGTTTGGGTAGAATTGCCCTGGTGAATTACATTATTGGAAAGCGTTTTTACCCCTCCTACAGTTTCTGCTCCTGTAGTATGCACCACATTTACATCAGTTGCCTTAGCATTTATTTGTGTTTGAAGATTGCTGGTAGCACCTGCAACATATCCAATCTCGGCATCAGTAGTTGTTGAAGTTGTTAATCCTCCACTACCATTACTTACTACAGACTTATTCGCCGTTAACGAAATGGGAGCCTGGTAATCTGTACCTGCAATTGCTGTGGAAGGAACCCCGGTACTTGTAGTTATTTTTAATAACCCAGTTGCTAATCCTGACAATAAGGTGTTATTTATTTTAGTAACTGTAGATAGGGCTGTAACATTTGCCGACCCATCAAAAGACGGACTTGTATACGTTACATCTCCGGTAATTCCAATTGTTCTGCCTGTTGCCAATGTCGTGGCAGTACCAGCATTACCTGATATTGTAGTTTGGTCACCAGTATTAGTACCGCTGTTAATTCCAGTGATGTCAGATGTAAAAGCCAAAGTACCTGCTGCATCCTTTAGTGTATATATTCTGTTAGCTGTATTTGTGTTTGTAAAACTTCCATTAAAAGTACCTGCGACATTATTAAATAAAAGTGTTGCATTATTGAAAGTTTTTACACCAGTATTTAGCTGGGCACTTCCCAATAACATATCTCCGACACCGGCAGCAATCCATGACCTTGTACCACCAGTTGTAGAAGAAAGAACATAGCCATTTGTACTAGGCACTCCTAAGTAAGATTCTGCGTCTGTAATACCATATCCTAGCAAAGTTGTTGGCTTTGATGTTAATGAAGCAAACGTATGTGTATGCGCCAGCAGGCTCCAACGGGCATCTCCCAAACTATTAAAATCAGTTATACCATAACCACCAATTGTTGTGGGCTTGCCGGTTATTCCGGCCCATGCACTGCTACCACCTGGTATTGCCTGATGCGAAAATAGCCCGTTAGCATCCACAGTAAGCATGTGTACATTACCTGATGTTGTGGGAGCAGTACTATCAGCGCCTAACCCTCTTACACTAAATTTTTGAACATACCAATCAGCCCAATGTACAAATGAGCCAACTGTTCCTGTAGTTGAATATTTAGCATACAAATATGCCCCATTATAAAATGTATAGCTTTTACTTGGGTCGGCGGGATAACCGCCTTGTGCATTAAAGTACATGCCGTACCCACCTGCCGCTATAAGTCCATTACCTCCATGTATATTTATCATTGATTGTGAGTAATACCCTGCGTAGCCAATAGCTAAAGTACTTGTGTTATTATCATAGGTGAAGTCAGCTGTTGCGGCTAATATACCAGATGCATTTGCTACAGGGATAGAATATTGCGGGAACAATCCAGCAACTTTTTGAGCATACAACTGTTGTTTTATCCAATTTGTATTAGGCACTTTCTTACTGCTGTCTGCCCCTGGAAGATTGTTAACTATAATGGTATCAGTAAATGTTTTTATACCAGCTATTGTTTCATTTCCGGTTTTATGTACAGTGGCACTATCCCCTGTTACACCCGCAATCCTCGCTGCCACAAAATCACGTACAGCTTTAGAAGTTGGCAGTTGATTATCGCCTACAAACGTGGTATCTTTTTGAAAGCTTGTAATTAGTACATCCCTTAATGTAATGCCTTCCAGTGCAATAATTTTTTTACGAATGATATAATCTTGCTGTGCCTGGGCAAACAAACAACTGCATACTAATATTACCGCTGCAATAATTTTTTTCATGTTAAAATAATTTTGTTTTTACAATGTAAACGGTACTGCCCACGGGCAATGGCCCAACACGTATATTCCTTGCCGTGGTGGCCGCAAAAACACTAATGTCATACTCTGCACCTTTTGCCGGGTCTATATCATCAACACCAGTTACCCCCACAAATAAATTAACTGCTGCATCTGTATCACGTATGGTGGTAAATGCACTTACTGTTGGTATAATGTATAGTTTGCCCTGCACAAAGCCAACAGGTATGGTATAGTTTACATAAGTGGTTACATCTACAATAAACTTTTGTACAGGTGTGCTAAGCGCATTTAAAATGTTTTGTAAGCCAACAACATCCGCAATGGCAATCATTTCATCTTTCCATCTTTGCCACTCACATATTTGTGCAAACTGTG
>JAYTTM010000079.1:0-2639 GCA_043745055.1 Chitinophagaceae bacterium
TGTAAAGTTTTTTGAAACGTCAACAATAATACCGTTACCCACCACTTGGCCCGCCAAAGACGTACCCGCTGTACGTGGAATTAATGAAGTATGGTTTGCAAGCGCAAATGCTATTAATTTTTTAATATCATCCACCGATGCAGGAATGGCAACAGCCAACGGCATCTCCCGATAGGCAGATGCATCCGTTGCGTATAAAATCCGCATTGTATTATCGGTATAAAATTCTCCGTCTAAATCCAATGCTAATTTGTTCAACTGATCTTTCATTTAAATGCGGTTATTAATTTCTTCGCAAAAATAAAGACAAATGAGATAGGAGTAAGGTTGTGTTGGAGCAACATAAAATCAACACTATTAATTTAGATTTAAATTATTACAATAAAATGCCGCTTATTTTGAAAATGGTTTAAATGAGCTATGACAGAAAGTTAAATTTATTTGCAGGTAATAAAAAGCAGTTGCACACATGATTTTTCTCACCTGCTAATATTGAAATTTCCCCGACTTTTGTTCATCAAAATCAAAAAAATCTTCTTTCATGTCAAAAGCGATATACATAGCATCTTCCGAAGCCAATAGCGGAAAATCGGTAGTAACACTTGGGCTAATGAACATATTGGTGGGCAAGATAAAAAAGATCGCATATTTTAAACCAGTTATCAGGGAAAGTAGTACCAACAGCAAGGATATATATATTGAAACCATGATTGATCATTTTGGGCTAAATATAAAATATGAAGATTCCTTTGCATTTACCTACAATGAATTACTGAAATACCGCAGTGAGGGCAATACTGCCTTAATCATTGATACCATTATTTCAAAATATAAGAAGCTGGAAGACAGCCATGATTTTGTACTGGTAGATGGAACCGATTTTGACGGAGATGGTGCCAGCTTTGAGTTTTCTTCCAATGTGCAGATTGCAAAGAACCTTGGGCTTCCTTTAATACTCATCACCAAAGGCGACGGGTACACACCCGATGAAATCACCAAAAATGTATTGACAACCTGCCAGCTGTTATTGGATAAAGAAGTGTCGTTGCTGGCCGTAATTGCCAATAAAATTGCCGCTCCCGATATGGAGGAATTGAAACAGTTATTTACTCAGCGCTTACCTACAAATATTTTAAGTTCAATTATACCATTCATTAAAGATTTAGGAAATCCAACTATGAAGGAGATTGTGGAAACGTTAGATGGCAAATTATTGTTTGGGCAAAATTACCTCTCCAACCAGGTAGATCATTACATAGTAGGCGCTATGCAATTGCGTAACTGCCTTACCCGTTTAAAGGAAAATACACTCATAGTAACACCCGGCGACAGGGGCGATATCATTGTTGCAATGATACAGGCCAATCTTTCCAAAAATTACCCAAAGGTAGCAGGCATGGTACTTTCAGGCGGATTAGAGCCCGACGAACCTATTGTAAAACTCATTGAAGGTTTGGAAACAGTGATACCCATTGTGCAGGTGCAAACAGGCACTTTTGAAACAGTGAACAAAGTAGGTTCCATTCATTCAAGAATATATTTTGACAATCAATTTAAGATAGAACTGGCCATTGGTACTTTTGAAAAATATATTGATACCAATACCATTCTGGATAAAATTGTAACCTCCCATCCCGAAGGTATTACGCCAAGGATGTTTCAATACCAGCTGGTGAAAAGAGCCAAAACAAATAAGAAACATATTGTACTACCAGAGGGAACGGATAACCGTATTTTAATTGCAGCAGCAAAATTAATAAAGCAGGATGTGGTTAAGCTTACCATACTTGGTAAACCTGAAGATATAAAAGCTGCTCTCAAAAGATTGAATCTTCACCTGGATATGGAAAATGTTACCATCATCAACCCAATAGAATCTCCCTTGTTTCCCAATTATGTCAATACATTTTACGAGCTGCGTAAAAGTAAAAATGTAAATATGGACATGGCTACCGATTTAATGAAAGATGGTTCTTATTTTGGCACTATGATGGTATATAAAGGAGATGCAGACGGAATGGTTTCCGGGGCTATTAATACCACCCAGCATACCATAAGGCCGGCGCTGCAATTTGTAAAAACCAAACCGGGGGTATCAACCGTTTCATCTGTTTTCTTTATGTGCCTGGAAGACAGGGTTACTGTATTTGGCGATTGCGCTGTAAACCCCAATCCAACTTCTGAGCAACTGGCAGATATCGCCATCTCATCCGCAGAAAGCAGTACCATGTTTGGCATTGAGCCAAAAATTGCGATGCTGTCTTATTCATCCGGTACATCCGGACAAGGAGAAGAAGTGGAGAAAGTACGCAGGGCAACAGCGCTTATAAAAATACGCAGGCCCAATCTGTTGGTAGAAGGTCCCATACAATATGATGCAGCAGTAGATGCTGCTATTGGTAAACAAAAAATGCCCATGTCGAAAGTTGCCGGGCAGGCAACTGTATTAATATTTCCCGATTTAAATACGGGCAATAACACTTACAAGGCAGTACAACGTGAAACCGGTGCAGTTGCCATTGGCCCCATGTTACAAGGTTTAAATAAACCGGTAAACGACCTCAGCCGGGGTTGTACAGTAGATGATATTTTTAATACAGTTGTAATCACTGCCATACAGGCGCAGCAATAAAACAGTA
>JAYTTM010000080.1:0-2639 GCA_043745055.1 Chitinophagaceae bacterium
TTGTCTTGTCATAAAAATTATATTTAAATAGTAAATAAGAAATTTAATTATAACACCGAATGTCATTTAATAAACGGTCTGGGCATGACACACAACGGAGAGGGCTTGCCGAAGTACGGGTATTAGTATTCCGTCCGCCCGGAACCGATGCTGATTGAAAACTGATGTTGAAGATAACAAACAAAAGCTAAATAGATATTCGTCTGCCCGATATGAAGCACAAAAGCGAACAAAAAGTTGAAGATAACTTCCGTCTGCCCGTATTTTGGCAAACCCCTTGTTATGCGTTCGCCCTTCTTCTTTTCGGTTCGTCATCTTATAAGTGTCAATAAGTAGCCTGTCATTGAACCACCCAAAATAATAAATGCACTGTTTATTTTTCTAAACCCAAATGTTAGGATTATACTGATTACTGCAATGAGAATTGTCCGCCAATCGTTAATAGTGTCTTTGCCCATAAAGTAACAAACAGAAATTATGATTGCAACAGAAGCCACATTTACAGCGTCAAGAAATGCAGAGAACAGTTTTGAATTTCGCATTTTCTTTACAAGTGGATTGAGTAAAGCAACAAATACAAATGAGGGTAAAAAAATTCCTAAAGTTGAAACGATTGCACCTGTCAAACCATTGATTTGATAGCCGATAAAAGTTACCGATGAAAAAACCGGTCCGGGTGTAAACTGTCCTACTGCAATTGCATCAATCAATTGCTGCCTGGTTAAAAGTCCTGTTGAGACAAGTTCTGTGTCAAGAAACGCAAAAAGTACATAACCACTACCATAAAGTATTGCACCGATTTTTAAGAAAATCCAAAATAGGTTTAGGTTAGTTGCCGAAATAATTGGTGTTTCTGAAATTTGCAGAAGTGTAATAGGGAAAAATCCATTTATGTTTTTTGCTTTATTATTTTTGAAAGAGGTAAAAAGCAAAGCAACTATACCTGCACCGAACATTAAATATATTTCATTGAAATTTAGTAATGAAAATATCAAAACAGCAAGCCCGATTATTGCTAACTCAACTGACTTTAAAGATTTTTTTGCAAGCGGATAAACTGCTGCAAGAATTACCGCAATAATTGCAGGCTTGATGCCGTAAACGAACGGCTGAACTTCCGGTAATTGCCCATACTGTTTGTAAAGCCAAGCGAAAATTCCTGTTATAAAAACCGCAGGCAAGATAAAACAAAGTCCTGCAACGATTAACCCTTTCCAACCTGCCCGTTCGTGTCCAATATGAATTGCCATTTCGGTGCTGTTAGGACCGGGAATTAAATTGGTTGCTCCGATAAGGTCAAGAAAATGTTGCTCGGTCACCCATTTTCTTTTTGTTACAACTTCGTCCTGCATCATTGCAATATGAGCCGCAGGTCCACCAAATGCGGTAAAGCCCAATTTCAAGAAAAGTTTTGCAAGTTGTTTTAACTCATTATTGCGGCTCACTACCAAAGTATTTTTTGTCAAAAGAAAAATTACCGCCACCAAAATACAGTAAAAATAAAAGCAACAATGTCATTGCAAAATCAGTTCTGTATTCGTGAGCCATTGCCAAAAATCCTTTGTCAATCAAAATGGGGAATTTTGTTTTGATAAACGCAACACACATTACAATGAATAACGGAATTGCAGCCAACCGTGTCAATAATCCTATCAATAAAAGTATACCGCAAATAATCTCAAACGCACCTGTGAAATTTGCCCAAAATTCGGGTTGGGTAAACCCGATTTTCGCAAAACGTCCTGCACCAACTGTATCAGGCGAAATAAACTTTTGAAATCCTTCAGAAAGAAAAATCAAACCCACAACTAATCGGGGAATTAGTGTTGGTGTTGATGATGTTTTGAAAATTTTATTTTTCATTTTTCAATTTGAAACTTTGATTGGTGAAAGGCGGTATTGTTGGAATGGTAATTACATTAAACTCGTGTTCTGTTGCCTGATGACAACTGTTGCAGGTAGAAGTGAAAATTGTGTAACTGTTTTTAAATTCTGTTATACTTTTTTGCTGAATGGCGTTAGTTACATTTTGCAAAGGTTGCTCAATCATTCCAATTGAATTTGTTTCGGGTCTGTCGGTGCAATATTTTTTGATGCCGTCCAAACTTTCTTTGATTTCATTGATTTCAAAATCAGCCAATTTCCAATTTTGATTTTGCCCTGCAAACCAAAGTTTGTTATGATGAATTTGAATGCTGCTCATAAATTCACCAAAGCCCGGCTTATAATTCTCTGCAAGTTTGTTTTCCAAACTGTCAATGCGATTTTGCAAAACTTTGTTGTCTGTCTTCTGGTTACAGGCAAATAAACCGAAGGCTAATAAAATTAAAAGTATCTGTCGCATTTTACTGTCTGTTTAATATTAGCAGGGTGTTCAATAGGGTGACGCATAACGTTCAGGGCTTGGCGTTGTTGGGGGATTTGAAAATCGTCCGCCCGGAACTGAAGCCCAATTAAAAAACTAAAGTTGAAGATAACTACTAAAAGCCAAATTGAAAAACGTCAAGCCCGAACAGAAGATGCCATGTTGCTGAAGTTGAAATTACAACGTCCTGCCCCAATAACGCCAAACCCCATGTTGGCTGTAGGTTTATCTACATGTCGGTCAATATTTGTCTATCTCTTTTTTTAATCTATCA
>JAYTTM010000081.1:0-9741 GCA_043745055.1 Chitinophagaceae bacterium
ATAAATTCTTTTGGTAATTTATGTAACTCTTTCTTTGGCAAAGATTTAAAATATTCGTATGTTATTTTTAACCCATCTTCCCTGCTTACTGTAGGTTCCCACCCTAATAATTTTTTTGCTTTTGTAATATCGGGTTGTCGTTGTTTCGGATCATCTACAGGTAATGGTTTGTAAACAATCTTTTGATCAGTGCCCGTTATCTTAATAATTTCTTCTGCAAAATCTTTCAACGAAATTTCATCGGGATTACCAATATTAACTGGTTGTGCATAATCGCTTAATAACAAACGGTATATGCCTTCAACCAAATCATCTACATAACAAAAACTTCTGGTGTGGCTGCCATCTCCAAAAACGGTAATATCTTCACCACGCAGCGCCTGACCAATAAAAGCGGGTAATGCCCTTCCATCATTTAGCCGCATTCTTGGGCCATAAGTATTAAATATTCTTACAATCCTCGTTTCCAAACCATGAAAAGTATGGTAGGCCATCGTCATTGCTTCCTGAAAGCGCTTGGCTTCATCATACACCCCCCTTGGTCCTACAGGATTTACGTTACCCCAGTATTCTTCATTCTGCGGATGCACAATAGGATCTCCATAAACTTCGCTTGTACTTGCCACCAATATTCGGGCTTTTTTTGCAAATGCAAGTCCAAGGCAGTTGTGCGTACCCAAAGACCCCACTTTTAATGTTTGGATAGGTATTTTAAGATAATCAATCGGGCTTGCAGGCGAGGCAAAATTTAATATATAGTCCAGCTTACCAGATACATGTATAAAAGTTGATACGTCATGGTGGTAAAATTCAAATTCTTTTAGTTTAAACAAGTGCTCAATATTTTTAAGATCGCCAGTAACGAGGTTATCCATACCTACCACTTGGTAACCTTCTTTAATAAAACGATCGCAAAGGTGCGAACCTAAAAAGCCTGCAGCTCCAGTTATTAATATGCGTTTTGTTGGCATTTTCGGTTGATTAGAAAAGTAACGAATACATTGTGCAAATGTATTATGAAATTATGTGACACCAAAAAATCAAAATAATGGCATTCAAACTAAGCTTAATGTGTTACTACTCTCCTTCCAATACTTACATAATGGTACCCTAAATTTTCCAGCTGTTTAAGGTCAAATAAATTTCTTCCATCAAATATGGCTTTGTTCTTAAGCATGGAAGTTATTTTGTCAAAATCAGGCGTTCTAAACTCACTCCATTCTGTTGCAATCACCAGCGCATCTGCATCTTTTAATGTATCGTACTGGCTATCTGCAAAAGTAATTGTATCACCCAGTAGTTGCTTTGCATTTTTAATTGCCTCAGGGTCAAAGGTGGATACTGTAGCTCCGGCTGCTAATAGTTCTTTAATCATGTATAAAGCGGGTGCTTCTCTAATATCATCTGTATTGGGCTTAAATGCAAGGCCCCAGATAGCAATTTTTTTACCTGCAAGATCATTGTTAAAATATGATTTGATGAAGGGCATTAAATGTAATTTTTGTTTTTCATTTACGTCCATTACCGCATCCAGTATTTTAAACTCGTACTTAACTTCAGTTGAAGATTTGGCCAGTGCCTGTACGTCTTTTGGAAAGCAACTGCCACCATAGCCAATGCCAGGAAATAAAAACCTTCTTCCTATTCTTTCATCTGTGCCCATGCCCCTTCTTACCATATCAACATCTGCATCTAATAGCTCACACAAATTGGCAATCTCGTTCATAAAAGTAATTTTAGTTGCCAAAAAGGAATTGGCAGCATACTTTGTAAGCTCAGCACTTCTTTTGTCCATAAAAATCAGTGGGTTACCTTGTCTTACAAACGGGGCATACAAATCGTTCATTAATTTTTTCGCTTTTTCTGAAGTGGTGCCAATTACAACCCTGTTTGGTTTCATAAAATCTTCCACAGCTACTCCTTCCCTCAAAAATTCGGGATTACTTACTACATCAAATTCTACAGTAGCATTTTTTGCAATGGCTGCCTGTACTTTATCTGCTGTACCCACCGGCACAGTACTTTTATCTACTATTACCTTGTATTCTTTGATAGTTTTTCCAAGTTCATCTGCCACGCCCAAAATATATTTCAGGTCTGCACTACCATCTTCACCGGGAGGTGTTGGCAAGGCAAGGAAAATTATTTCTGCACCTTCAATACCTGCTTCCAATGAAGTTGTAAAACGGAGTCGGTTTTCTTTTTGATTGCGTAAAAATAATTTCTCAAGTCCGGGTTCAAATATTGTAATTTGACCTGAACTTAATTTCTCAATCTTGTTTTTATCAATATCTACACAAGTTACCTGATTACCTGTTTCTGCAAAACAGGTGCCGCTTACCAAACCTACATATCCTGTTCCAACTACTGCAATTTTCATAATTTAAATTGTTGATAATTATTTAATAAATGATAATACTTTCGAAACTATAAAATCCTGTTGTTCTTCTTCGAGTTCTGTATGCATAGGCAACGAAATTACCCGTTTTGTAAGCCAATCGGTCACTGGCAAATGAAAATTGCTGCCACCAAATATATCAAACATTTTTTGCTTGTGACAAGGCACCGGGTAGTAAATCATTGATGGTACCCCTTCTTTGGCAAGAAAAGTATTTAATCCATCTCTATCTACTTCATTTAACAATAAAGTGTATTGATGAAAAACATGCTTGTTGTAAACTGCACAGAACGGAGTGGTAATATTTGCCTGGTTGGCAAATGCATTATTATAATAACCGGCGGCTTTTCTCCGTGCACCTATGTATTCGTCCAGATGCTTCAGTTTTATATTTAAAATAGCTGCCTGTATGGTATCTAACCTTGAGTTACAACCTACCACATCATGGTAATATCGCCTGCTTTGACCATGAGAGGAAATCATTTTTAGCTTTATGGCTAACGCTTCATCATTTGTAAATATTGCACCACCATCGCCATATGCACCCAAATTTTTGGAAGGGTAAAAAGAGGTACAACCAATGTGCCCAATGGTTCCTGTTTTTTTTACTGTGCCATCACTAAAGGTATAATCGCAACCTATACCTTGTGCATTATCTTCAATTACATATAAATTATGTGCTTTTGCAATAGCCATAATTTTTTCCATATCAGCTGCATGGCCATAAAGATGAACAGGCACTATTGCCCTTGTTTTAGGAGTAATAGCTTTTTCAATTGCTGCCACATCTATGCAAAATGTTTGAGGGTCAACCTCTACAAATACTGGTTGAAGGTGTAACAACGCAGCGGTTTCCACAGTTGCTATATATGTAAAAGATGGAGTAATTATTTCATCGCCTGGTTGCAACCCAAGGGCCATCATGGCTATTTGCAGTGCATCCGTGCCATTGGCGCAGGTAATTACATGCTTTACTTTATGATAGGCAGCAAGATTATCGGCAAATTCATTTACAACAGGTCCGCCAATAAACATTGAGCTGTTCAATACCTCTATTACAGCATTATCTATGGCGGGCTTTATTTTCAGGTACTGAGATTTGGTATCAACCATTTGTAAGGGCTTCATAGTTGTTTTTTTTAATGCGTGCAAAGATAGTATTTACGACGTTAGCTGCAACTTTCAGGCTTATAAAGCTTGTGATAAGCGAATGATTGAAAAATAGCCAGTAGCTTTGTTATAATAATTATGTTGGGCAATTTGTTTTATCGGCTTTTTATTTACTGTTATCCCATAGGGGTAAGGCTTGTGGCCAAATGGAGCCCCAAGGCCAGTCAATGGATTACCGGGAGAAAAAATTTTCCTTCTTTGCCCGATAATACCCAACAAACAATATGGATGCACTGCGCCAGCCTGGGAGAATTTGAGCAGGGTAGGCCGCTGTTGGAAAACATTAAAATCCAGTATCCTCGCTACAAAATTGTACTTACATTTTTCTCTCCTTCCGGGTATGAAATAATGAAAAATTACAAGGGTGCGGATTATATTTTTTACCTGCCGATGGATAATAAATTCAATGCAAAAAAAATGATAGCGGCTATTAACCCCTGCCTGGTTTTGTGGGTAAAATATGAGTTTTGGTTTTTTTATCTTACAGAACTTAAAAAGAAAAACATTCCGGTTTTAATGGTTTCGGGCTTATTCCGCCAAAGCCAGCCCTTCTTTAAATGGTATGGTGACTTATGGAGAAAAATGCTGCAAAGCTTTACGCATATTTTTGTGCAGAATGAGGCTTCCAAAGCGTTATTGTTAACAGCAGGGATTAAAGATAACGTGGCAATTGGCGGTGATACCAGATTTGACAGGGTGATAACCATTGCATGGCAATTTGAACCGATGCATTTAATCGAAAAATTTTGTGGTAGCAGTAAAGTAATTGTTGCTGGAAGTACATGGGAAGATGATGAAGCGGAATTGATACATTATGTAAAAAATCATCCGGAAATTAAATTTATAATTGCTCCGCATGAAGTTGATGCAGCAAATTTGATTGATGTAAAAAAGGAGTTTGCCGGAGCTATTTTTTATTCTGAATTGGCTGGGGGAGAGGAGACGACTGACGACCGACGACTGACGGCCGAAACGGATGCTGTAGCTACAACCAGCAAGCTAACAACTAATACCCATGTACTAATTATCGATAACATTGGCATGCTTTCTACACTTTATTATTATGCCCATATAACCTATATTGGTGGTGGGTTTGGAGAAGAGGGTATTCACAATGTACTGGAACCTGCAGTGTATGGTAAACCGGTAATTTACGGGCCGGTTTATGAAAAATTTGCTGAGGCAGAGGAACTGGTGGATTGTGGCGCAGGAATTAGCATAAGCAATGCGTTGGAATTAGAAAATGTTTTAGATAAATTATGGGCAGATTCCGCTTTATTACATGCAAAAAGTGACGCAGCAAAAAAATATGTTTATTCAAAAGCGGGTGCAACACAAAAAGTGATGGCTTATATTCAGGAAAAACGTCTTTTAACCAATTGATCAAACTGCTTTACGGTAGGTTCAGAATCCGTCCAGCCCAATTTGGTTTTTAATTCTCTGCGTATCCAATATTCGGCCTCTGGCCATATAGCAAAACTATTGATGGTTTTAATGCTACGCTCATACATAGCCTCATCTCCCCGGAATAGTTCGTTAATATATAAATAACGATCGTTGATACCGATGGCTTTTCTCAAATCTTTTACCGGCACATCAGTTAATCTGTGACTTAATTCTGTAACGGGGGTATTTAAAATATCATTTACAGAAGGAGTATCAACCGATATTACATGGTTAATTTCGAGGGGCAAAACAGGCGTTTGTTGAGCTAATGTTGGTATGTCGTCATCTGTAAGATCAAAAAGCAGGTGAGGTTTGCTATGGGTATTCATTTGTTGCATGGCTGTAGCATTGCGCTTTATTTCTTCCAGTTCAGCTTCAACTTCAGCCTCATCTATCTGCAACAATTCTACCGTTTTTTCAGGTTCAGCAAGTGGTATTTCTTCAATTGCCGGTTTAAATGCTGGTATCATTTGGTTTGGCATTGAAACTACAATAGCTTCCTTACTATTTAAAGGCTGTTTGCGATGAAGATGAGCCAGTTCATGCTGCAACATTTGTGTTGTAACAAGCAGTTGCTCCACAGTTGCGCCTTCCTTAAATTGTTGTTGTAGGTTTTGCAAAAGCGTTTCCACTCTATCCATAAAAACACCATTGATTTTCTAATAAATATACGGGTACAAAATTAGTTTTGATTCATGAATCAAAACGCTAAACTTTGCAACCGTTACAATAAAGTTACAAACAGTATTTAAATTAGTTATAGAAATGTTTATTGAGCCAAGTTTATCGGGAGAAAGGCGTGGGTGGATTGAAGTGATTTGCGGCAGTATGTTTAGTGGTAAAACAGAAGAACTAATCCGTAGATTGAAACGTGTAAAAATTGCCAACCTTAAAGCCGAAATATTTAAACCGGCTTTTGATACCCGTTATGATCTGGAAAAAATAGTAAGTCACGATACCAACTTCATTCATAGTACACCGGTAGACAGCTCACAAAATATATTACTGTTGGCGCAGGATGTGGATGTGGTAGGCATTGATGAAGCACAGTTTTTTGATGCTGAAATTGCCAATGTATGTGAGCAATTGGCATTACGGGGCATAAGAGTAATTGTTGCCGGGTTGGATATGGATTATACAGGCAAACCGTTTGGCCAGATGCCTAACCTGCTGGCCGTTGCGGATTATATAACCAAGCTACACGCCATTTGTGTAAGATGTGGAAATATTGCTAACATTAGTTACAGGAAAACCACTACCGAAGGCCAAATTTTACTGGGTGAAAAAGATGTATATGAACCAAGGTGCAGAATTTGCAGCCAGTTGAAAGATTAACTGGTTTGTGGTTCCAAATTATTTTTTACCTGCTGCTTTATTTGATTGCTTAGCAAAGTGGCCCATTTGCTATATTCTTTACCGGAAGGATGCAATTTATCGGCTGCTAAAAAAGCTTCGTCACGCCCATCATTTCTTTGTGTTTGGGTGATGTCTATATAATGCGCTTGGTGTTTTTCAGTCAGTCTTTTGCATACTACGTTAAACGCATTAATAGATTTGGCAATGGCTGGTCCATCGCTTATGGCGGCAAAAGGAGTAACGCCCCAATCAGGAATACTCAACACAAAAACATGTGCAGGGATTTTACCAGCAAAATGAATGGCACGTTTTAAAAGTATTTCAAAATCCAGTTCAAAATCTTTAACCAATCTGCCACGGTATTGGTTATTTACGCCAATTAATAAACTTACAAAATCGTATTGTGGTAATAAAGCTGTATCATCAATTGCTGCATTTAATTCATCGGTTGTAAAGCCGGTAGTTGCAATTATTTCTGGTGCTGTAAATGACAGCTTTTGCTGCCTTAGCTTTTTCACTGTCTGGTAGGGAAAGCTTTCGTTAATACGCACCTGCTCGCCAATGGTGTAGCTATCGCCCAGTGCCAAATAAGTATAATTTTTTGCTGATTGCATTTTTAGTATAAATGAATTCGTTTAGAAATAAATTTAACCGGCAGGTAATGTGTTTCTTTCCAATTGATTTATCCACCTTCTGCAAATCCACAAAGGGATAATTCCAATAGCTCCGAAACTGCAATCTATCAAAATATGAAAGAGAGGAATGTGACGGATAGGCCCGGCAATAAAGGCCAGTGGAAAAATGGCTATGCAGGCTAGCATCGCCCAATCTATAATCCAGCGATTTTTATGCGGATCTTTTAATGGACCTATAAATGCCATTGCAATAACTATATGTGCAAAGGCCAGCCAATCAAATCCATAGGCTAACATGGGGTATTTTGAATTGGTTATTACCAGCGCATCATAGACATTCTGTAACCATGTTTTTGAAAATGCCGGTACAAGAGTTGAATGTTGTAATAACCACCTCAATTCGCTTTCTACCGGAAATGCGGTAACTCCACTTAGCACGAGCGCCACAATGAAAAATATGATTAGTAACCGGATTTTTAAAAGCAATTGCATGCTGTAGTTTTTATTTAAAATTCATCAATTAAAAAAATTCTATTAAAATTCTCTTTCCAATTCTTCCATTAAACTTCCTCACTTAAAACTCCCCACCGGCATAGTCCACCAGGGATGAATTTCATAGGATAGTCTGCCTGATGAAATTGCAGGATCAGTGGTTAGCAATGCTTCTACTTCTTCTTTTGTAGCAGCGTCAAAAATAAAAATACCTCGCCAGTTGCCGTCATCGCCAAAAGGACCCGCCACTTTTATTTTACCCTCGTTGTAAAGCCGGGTGATATTTGCCAAATGGCCTTCCTGTATTTTGGCGGCTGTAACTGAATCCTGTGTGCGGTTATTGCCTTTGGTGAGCAATACAAACCAAAATTGTTTTACCTGGGTTTCCGGCGCAGTTTTATCGTTAGTGGATTTCAAATTATTTTGCCCAATGCTTGAAAAACCTATGGCTAAAAAGCAGCTTGTGCATATAATAAAACGTTTCATTGCAGAAAGTTTTTTTAGTTTGAAAATAGTGACTTTAAAAGTACAACAAATTATAAGGTAATGGCCTAACCACCCTATATTTGCGGCGACAAATAACCGATTGCCGGAAATACAAAAATTGGTGAAACAGATTATTTGTATTTACAGATATTGGAATAAAAGTTCAATAAAGATATTAAGTACAAGAGTGCGACGCCAATGAAGCAGCATGCTGATAACACCGCCGGGCTCAAAAAAAACAACAACGATGGCAGCAAAAACAGATAATTTTCAAAGCCCCGATTATTTTAATGTAGACGATTTATTAACGGAAGAGCATAAGCTAGTGAGGGACACTGTGCGTAGTTATGTAAAAAAAGAAATTAGCCCAATTATTGAGGACTATGCACAGCGTGCAGAATTTCCGCAACACATAGTAAAGCAACTGGGTGAACTGGGTTGCTTTGGCCCTACAGTGCCGGAGCAATATGGCGGCGGCGGTATGGATTACATCAGCTACGGCCTTATGATGCAGGAGCTGGAAAGAGGCGATAGCGGCGTGAGAAGCACGGCATCGGTACAAGGATCACTGGTGATGTTTCCGATTTATCAATACGGTAGCGAAGAACAGCGCAATAAATTTTTACCCAAGCTGGCGAGTGGCGAATGGCTGGGTTGTTTTGGTTTAACCGAACCCAACCACGGCAGCGACCCAAGTGGTATGCTTACCACCATAAAAGATGCAGGTGATTATGTTATTTTGAACGGCGCTAAAATGTGGATCAGCAACGCTCCTTTTGCACAAGTGGCTGTGGTGTGGGCAAAGGATGATGCCGGCGATATACGGGGTGTAATTGTTGAAAGAGGTATGGAAGGTTTTAGCACGCCAACAACACATGGCAAATGGAGCTTGAGGGCAAGTGCTACCGGCGAGCTGGTGTTTGATAATGTAAAAGTTCCTAAAGAAAATATATTGCCCAATGTTAAAGGATTAAAAGGTCCGTTGGGTTGCTTAACCAAGGCAAGGTTTGGTATTGCCTGGGGCACCATTGGTGCTGCCATGGATTGTTATGATATTGCTTTGAACTATGCCAAAGAAAGGGTACAGTTTGGCAGGCCAATTGCAGGCTTTCAGTTGCAACAAAAAAAGCTGGCCGAAATGATTACAGAAATTACCAAAGCACAGTTGCTAAACTGGCGCCTGGGTACCTTAATGAACGAAGGAAAAGTTACACCGGCGCAGGTGAGTATGGCAAAAAGAAATGCCTGCGAAGTTGCTGCCAACATTGCAAGGGATGCCCGGCAAATGTTAGGCGGCATGGGCATTACAGGCGAATACCCTATTATGCGCCACATGATGAACCTGGAAAGTGTAATTACCTATGAAGGCACCCACGATGTGCATTTGCTGATTACAGGTATGGATATTACGGGGATAAATGCGTTTAAATAATAAGAACATTTTTAGTTATGGGTTATGAATGATGAGTTATGAGTGAAAAGAAAAGTATTATAAAAGATAAGAGTTTTCTTTTTGCAAAGAGAATCATCGAATTGTATCAATATCTAATTGAGAACAAGAAGGAGTATGTAATCAGCAAACAATTATTAAGAAGTGGTACTGCTGTGGGGGCATTGGTAAGAGAAGCCCAGAATGCTGAAAGTAAAGCTGATTTTATTCATAAACTTGGTATTGCACAAAAAGAATGTGATGAATCTTTGTACTGGTTGGAATTATTAATTGAATCAGGCTATTTGACAAAAAAAGAATTTGAGAGT